>JALDAH010000020.1 GCA_022729275.1 Candidatus Nanoanaerosalina archaeon | reverse complement strand
AGAACTTGCTGAGAGTTTTGGAGGCTATGATGTAGTAGATCCTATCTATGTTGAGTGTACTGAAGAACAGCAGAGATGTGAAGAAGAGATGATCGATACAGGAGTTCCAGAAGTACAGATAGACGGAGAAAAATACGAAGGACCTAGAAGCCCAGAAATTATAGGAGAAACAGTCAACTGTGAACTTTAAACATCCACCACAACTTTGAGTTGACAGCCTTCTTCACTGTCAATGATTTCCATCTGGTTGTATGTCACTGCTTTGATGTCAGATCCTGTTAATTTTTTGAACTTCTGACCTCTGGCAGTACACCTCAGAGACAGTTCTTCTTTCTCTTTTTTTATAACAATTTCAAAGTCCTTCAACACTATCTTTTCAACATCCTTGAGGAATACCAGGTGGTCTAGAAAATCATAGAGGAGGGCTTTTTTATCCTCGGATATTATTTCAAAAACTTCTGTTTTTTGTAGATCAATATCATCCAGATCTGTCATGATAGAGAAAAAAGCTTTACCTGCCAGTTCAAAAGCAGTTTCAAGGTCTTCTGCCCTAACATTAAAACCGATATCTGCGGTGTGTTCAAAAAACTCGAATCCATGATCCATGCAATATTATAATAGATCAACTTATTTTAACTTGTAGTAAAAAAATAACTGTTTTTATTAATGTTGATACAAATTTTTTTACTGATGGTTGGATACAACACCACAAAACCCGAATACTTAAAGGGTATTAACAAGGTAGACCTTTCGGAATATCAGAAAGAAATTGATTACGAAACAATTTTTTCGATGGATGATAGGTATAAACAAGAAGTTAGAAAGGATAAAAATCCGGACTCTAAGAGCCTTGAAGAGTTCAGGAATCTTCTTGTTGGAGAGTCTGAAAAACAAGAAAATATTTTGGAAACTGATGATTACAGGAGAAAAATTAATGTATTTAAGGAGAAGTATCAATCTGAAGAAGATGTTAATCACTCTAAAGTTGGTGGTCCAAACTATTCTTTCAGTGTGATCCGGGAAAGCATGCCCTCAGGCCTTTTCGGATGGACCAGAATAGGTGCCGGCAAGGTTCATGTGAACAACAATCTTTACAAAAAAGATGAGAGAAGAACGGTAAAACATGAGATAACACATCTGCTAAATCCTGGAAAGGATGAGTTAACTATAAGGTATTTAAACGGTGACATAGATCCGGAGAAAACACTTTCGTCAAACTACATATGACAGAATATATTGTATTTCTTTGATGTTATGGAAGTTGAAAAAAAGTTTTTGAAGGTCGGTGGAGATAAAATAGCTGTTAAGGTACATCTACCAGCGGAAAAAACCAGAGGGACGATTGTTTTTTGTCATGGTTTTGGCTCAGACAAGGAGGGAAGTTACAAAAAAAGATGCGAATTTTTTGCAAAAAATGGTTTAAAAGCTGTAAGATTCGATTTCAGAGGTAATTATGAATCATCACTTGAATTCAAAGATGCCACGCTTTCCACAAGAATTGAAGACTTAGAAAGAATTCTCGAAAAATTCGAAGATAATAATACTGTTGTGCATGGAACGAGTTTTGGTGGATTGGTGAGTATAATAACAACAAATAAATCAGAAAAAATAGATTTTCTTGGCTTGAGATCTCCTGTAACCAACTTAGAATCCATTTCAGGGATAAGGAATCAAGTGTTGGAAGATGGTTTTTATCAACATATGCCGGGAAAAAAAGTGGGAAGAAAATTTGTCGAAGATCTTGAAAACTATGATTTAACAGGTATTTCTGAAGGTATAAATAACCCAACATTGTTAATGCACGGTACTAAGGACAAAGTGATAGATATAATGTATTCTGAAACCTTTTTTGACAAATTAAAATCTAAAAAGAGATTTATAAAGTATGGAGGTCAGGGACACAGATTCGACGAAGAAACTGATTTTCTATCTCTCAATCATGTTCTGGAGTGGTTCGAAGATGAATCAAAATATTGATTTTAGTCACCTTAAAGAAAAAGCCAGAAAGTTCTACAAAAATTTTGAACCGTCTCATGATTTCAGTCATGTTGAAAGAGTCAAAAAAATGGCTTTGAGAATAGGTAAAGATGAGAATGCTGATCTAGATATTTTAAGAACTGCAGCACTTTTCCATGATATTGGAAGGGATAGAGAAGAAAAAGGAAAAATAGAATGCCATGCGGAGTGGAGTGCAAAGAAAACATCTAAAATTTTGAAAGATGAGAAATTAGATGAAGTTTTCATAGAAAAGGTTGTGGATTGTATATCAGCACACCGTTATTCAAGAGGAAAGAAACCCAAATATCAAGAGGCTAAAATTCTTTCAGATGCTGACAATCTTGATGCACTTGGAGCCATCGGTATTGCAAGGGTTTTTTCTTTTGGTGGGTCCAACAATGTAGATTTCAAGGGAGATAACTCATCATTAATGCATTTACATGACAAAATCCTGAAGTTAAAGGACAGGATGTACACGGATTTAGGAAAAAATATAGCGGATGATAGAACAAATTTTGTTGAAAAGTTCATTGAAAGGTTTGAAGACGAATGGGAAGGTGAAAGGTAAACTAATGTTCTGAAAAAAACTTCACATTCTTTAAATAATTTATATACTATCCGAATGTTTTTAAAATGTTTACAATAGAGTAATAAATATTCGGTGGGATTCGATGGTCAAAAATCATAACAATGAAGTCGAGATAACAGATGTGTCTTACGACAATGGAAAACAGTACATGAAGATGAATAAACGTTACATATCTGACGAACCTGTAACTGATTTTATAGAAAATTTTAAAGAAAAATATGAGGATACCAGACTTGCGGCTGTAAAAGTCATGAACGGTGAGGGTAAAAGCGAAATAACAAATACGCAGCTTTCCGCTGATAGTGAAGGAAATATATATCCAGCAAATCTAAGGATGGTACTGAACGAAGAAACCGTAATCGAAATCGCGCAGTACAAAAAACTTGATCCAAGGGCCGTTCATGGCCAAGATCCTGAAGGAGAATCCTACGATGAACCTTACTTGGTGGAAATTCAGCTGATGGATACCAGGAAAAAAAATATAGAAAGTGTTTTCAATGAATTTTATCAGACCTACAACGAAATACTTGAAGATTTCAGCGAGAGCGAGAATATCGCAGAGGATGTAAAATGTGATCCTGGATACAACACCCAAAAAAATACTTCTAGTTCAACTAAATCCAAATCCGGTAAAAAAAACCTCGCCCAGAAATATAGTGTTGATCTCGATGGATATTCCAAGGAATCTATAGTTCTGCCGGAGAGTATTATGAACAAGGTTGAAAACACTATAGAAGGCCCTCTTAAAAATCCTGAGCTCTATAAGAACATACCATCTACCAGAAAAGGTATTATACTTGAAGGAGAACCTGGTGTTGGCAAAACGCTTCTTGCAAAAGTCTTAAGTTCTGAAGCAGAAGCAAATATGTATGCAGTAACTGTATCAGATATAATGACAAAATGGGTTGGCGATTCAGCAAAAAATGTGGACAAACTTTTCGATATGGCTAAGGAATACGCTCCTTCCATAATATTTATGGATGAAGCGGACTCTCTGTTGATGAAAAGAACAGGTCAGAGCTCTCACAATGAAGATGAGAACATGGTTAACACCCTGTTGAAAAACATGGATGGTATGAAGGAAACTAAAGGAGTTAAGGTTATTGCAGCTACTAACAAAATAGAGAAGGTTGATGAAGCATTTCTAAGATATGGTAGATTTGGAGAACCTGTTACACTTGAAAAACCGAATGAAGAAGCTAGGGAAAAGATATACGAATTACATACAGTTGTAAAAAACAGTCAGTTATTCGAAGAAGAGATAAAAAATTATTTAGGTGATTTTGCGGAAAAATCAGAAGGATTTACAGGTGCAGATATAGCAGGAACTATCCATATTGCGACTGACAAAAGATTAAATGAATTGAAAGCCGCATATGGTGATATTAAAGACATACCTCCAGAAGAGATGAAACTGGATCACAGCTACATTATGAAAGCTATAGAAGATAAAACTATTAATGGAGAAACCAAAGTCGGTTTCGAAAGATGATGGAAAAAGATGTACTTTAGCATTTTAAAAATCAAATAATTTATAAGCAGGATACTATAAGAAGAATTTAAGGGGATAAACTTGTCAGAATTATATGCTTTAGAGGTCTTGGAAAAAGCTATTGAAGATACAAAAAAATTATTCAAGCCTTTTGATGTTAAAAATTGGTTTAAAATGATTTTCTTGATGTTATTTGTTGGAGGAGGTATCAGTAGCTTTTTAAACGTTTTAAGTAATTCTTTTGATTTTTTGGAACCATTTATCATAAATAATCCTTATACAGCTGGTACAACAACTATTGAAGGTTTTTCCAACGGTATTACCGGTATGATTACACATTTAAATCCTGTTTTTGGGGTTATTCTTTCTATCACTTTATTGGTGTTTTTAACATGGCATATAATCAGTAACATAATGGAGTTCGTGTTTGTTAAGATATGTGAGCAAAAAAATATCAAGATCTTAGATAATTTTAAATCGAATATTATAAACGGTTTTAGATTAACAGGGTTTAAGTTGATCATTGCAGCTATTATAGTTACGATAATACTCATGACAATAAGCATAATTGTACCATCTTTGGAAGAATTCGAGATATTTTTGGTCCTTTTGGTACTTGGTTTACCAATTTTTATTGTTGTTTCACTAGTTTTAATGTTCACTAGAGATTTCGTGATAGTCAGAATGGTTGAATTAGAGAAAACGCTCACTGAATCATTGAAAGACGTTCTGAAGATGATAAGTGAGGAATGGAAACAATCCATAGTATACATAATGGTAAAAATTGTTTTAGGTATAGCTATGGGAATTATTTCATGGATAGCTTTAATCATTCTGTTAATTCCAATATTTCTCATAGGTGGAGTGCTGTTTTTGCTGACTTATCTGTTATATACGGAATTAGTAGTATTAAGTATTGTATTAGGAGTGATTTCAATTATATTTGTATTAGTAATGATAGGGATAGTTATATTTTCAATTCAAGTACCATTGATGACTTTTGAGAGATATTTTAGCATGAGAGTCTATGAAAAGTTTTCAGGAACTGGTTTCGTGGAGAATTAAGCACTTACCTTTTCGTGGAACATATTTAAACTGGTCTGTCCATACAGATAAAGCTTTTTCTCTATCTTTTTTCCCTTCAGGAACTCTTTTATTTTTAGGTGGTCTTTATCTTTTTCAATCCAGAAACAGTTGACAGAATCTGAGATACTGGCAGGTGGCATTTTGCTGTCAACATAAATCGTCTGGTTATAGTTTTTAGAAAATTTTTCAAATTCATTTACAGCTATCCTGTGATTTCTTCTTTTCCTTATGTATAGATTGGGTTTATATACCACAAGTTTTTCTGCTTCAGGAATCTTGTTACCTAGTCTGTTGTTTATTATATCGATATTCAGTCTTGATTTTATGTCTCTGATATGCTCCAGTCTGTTCAAGAGATCCTTAACATCGAAGTTCCAGTAACCATTTTTTGGCTGGAAAGTAATAAGATCAACCTTTTTTGTTCCAACCAGTGATTCTATAACGTTCATCATAATGTTCTCTGTCAATATGTGATTTTTGCATCCGATGAAATTTGAGATACCTCTTCCTTCTTTATCTATGTGTTCTAACAGATTTATCCGGTTCACAGAAAGTAATTTATACGATGTTATTAAAAAGCGGTTGGGTGTGTGTTCCACTACTTCCACTAGTTCCTCTACATTGTTACAATACTGTTTAAAATTTCAGTCATCAGAAATAATATATTCATCCATTAGATCATCCAGATCAAGATCTTGAACTGATAGCCTGTCCTTCTTTTTTTGATCCTGTCCATCATTATCTTTAGCCTTAGAACTTTTTTTCGACGCATCTTCTTTATAGTGATATTCCCCGGTCTTCAACTTCCTTTTTTCATTGTAAGCATTCATTCTTTTCTTGACAGAGTTGTAAAATTTTCTGATATCATCATGTTTTCTGGAGTTATTAGCCTTAAAGAAAATAATTTTTCTCTTTTTCAAAACTTCTTCACCATAATCTAAGAGAAAATCAACATGTGGAAAGTAAAGGTTTTCCAAAAATATTTCAACATCATCAACATCCTCCCAGCTCAGAAAACCTTTAAAAATATTTTCTTCATCAAATACCTCAAGTATCTTGGACCAATCTTCATCTTTATTTATTTCTTTTCTCTCAACACCATCCCAGAATACTTTTACATCTCCCAAAACAGATTTAAACACTTCTTCTTTGTTACTATTATATGAAACACTTTTTTCTTTCCAAGTCATATTACCAATTATCTTCTTCCACGTCCTCAAGTTTCTCGTTCCATCTATAAAGGTTTTCAGCAGCGTACTGTATATTGTCTATGGTAAATACTAGAGGACCAAATCCATCCTCCACACTGAAATTGTAGGGTCTGTGGTAAAGTAAAAGCGACTGATGGGTATCTAGTTCGTTTATCAGGTAAGGGTTGTCATCTATGTAAACATCATATCCAAGATCTGATTTCTCACAGTCCAAACCACCTATAGAAATTAGATGATCGTAGTGAATGCATTCATATATACCATTATCCTTCAGCCATCGATTTACCTTATCAGGATAGGGGTTTCCAGTCACTATATCGGTCTTAAATTTAAAATTAAGTTTTTCAAGACTATTAGTAACAGTATCTTTATCATCTATTAATTCTATATTACTGTAATCATTTTTCCAGATATCTAGAAGTATATCAATACAATCCTCTGTAGTTATACCGAATTTTTCAAATTTCTCTCCCCATTCATCATAATCATCTATTGAGAAAATTGAAAATATTGTGCCTTCCTTCAAAAGTTCTTCCCTGTAAACATTATTTAATTTATCTATAACAGCTTCATGACTTCCTGCTATCGTTCCATCTATATCTACTGCAACGTGGTTGATTGTCATAAAATTTTTTTAGGATATAACAGTTAAAACATTTTTGAGAAAAAAAGAAAAAATAAAAGAGAGACGGCTGCTATTATCTTCTAGCAGCTTTGACGTCTTCTCTCTGCACAGTCTTTCTGTCAGCATGATGAGCATAATCTCTAGCTTTCTCAGCTAGATCATGAGCTCTGTCTTCGATCTCATCTCTCAGAGCTTCAACTGCATCGTCAGAAACTCTTTCTGCTCCTGCCTTTTTTAGAATTCTTTTCAATGGTGCAAGTGGTAGTTCAGCCATATTTTTCACCCCCTGTACTTTTATACAACATCGTTCTTTATAAATCTTAGGTCAAAAAAGCCCTGAAACACCATATCAAACTACATGTATAAGATTCAACAATCGTTAAAGACAACAAAAAATTCTGACATTCTGTTCTGACATCAAAACACTAACTGATACAAATTAACCATAAAGAATTGAAATAAAAAAATTGGCTTTAATAAAGAAGTATGGAACTTTTGTTAGATGCAAACTTTCTGGTTATACCGTTCCAGTTCAACGTAGAAATCTTTGACGAGTTCGAAAGACTTTGTGGTGGAAGTTATGAGTTATACACACTTGAAAGAACACTTAATGAAGCAATGAATATAAAAGACGGTAGATACAGGAAAATGCTTAAGAAACTCCTGGATTTAAAGGACATAAAGGTAATTGATACTAGGGCAAACAAACCTGTGGATCAGGAACTTTTGGAACAGGGAATGAAAGGTTTCGTGATATGTACAAATGACAGGGAACTTAGAAACAAGCTTGACAACATAGAAATACCACACATATACCTCAGGCAGAAAAACCATCTGGAAGCAAAAAACCTGAGAAGATTGTAGGAAAAACCGTTTAATGAACAAACACTTAAAAAAATAGAAGGAACGTTTATACTAGAAATAAATGTTCTGTAAAAAGGTGAACACAAATGGTAGATGACCACTGGAGAGAACTTCCTACAGGACCCAATGTACCTGAAGAAGTTTTCGCTATAATTGAAATCCCTAAAGGAAGCAGAAACAAGTTTGAATACTCAAAAGAATTTGGCACATATGTTCTTGACAGAGTGCTTCACAGTCCACAGCACTACCCTGGAGAATACGGTTTCATACCAAAAACTCTTTACGATGACGGAGATCCTATGGACATAATTGTTCTGATGGATGAAAAAACATTTCCTGGTTGTATAATAGAGGCGAGACCTGTAGGTCTTATGAGGATGATAGATGGTGGTGAAAAAGATGATAAAATACTTGCCGTTCCCTCACAGGATCCAAGGTATAACGAGGTACAGGACATAGATGATGTAGCATCCCATACCAAAAAGGAGATAGCCGAGTTTTTCCGAACATATAAGAATCTTGAGGAAGGAAAAACTGTTGAAGTCAACGGTTGGGATGGAAGAGATGCTGCAATCAAAGCCGTCAAACACTCTGTAAAACTATACAAAAGAAAGTATGGATAAAAAATGTATAAAAAAGCAACCGTGAAGGAATTGATAAGGGTTGAACCCAAACTACTTGGAAGAGACGTCGAAAAATCTGTTTACGATAGTCTGAGGTTACAGTTTGAAGGAAAGATAATCAAAGAACTCGGCATGGTTCTCAAAGTAGAAAACATAGATGAAATAGGTGAAGGAAACATAAAACCTGAGGATGCCGGTGTTCACTATCCTGTTACATACAAACTCTTCTCCTATGAGCCAGAGCTACATGAAGTGATAGAGGGAGAAGTAACAGATGTAACAGAGTTCGGAGCATTTATCAGGATCGGTCCTATCGAAGGACTTTGCCATATATCTCAGATAATGGATGATTACGTTAATTTTGATGAGAAACAAGAGATGTTAGTAGGAAAAGATGGTTCAAAGACTCTTAAACCAGGTGATATTGTAAGAGCAAGAATCACAGCGGTAAGCATGAAAGAAGAATCTGACAACAAGGTCAATCTGACTATGAGACAACCAACCCTTGGCAAGTTGGAGTGGATAGAGGAAGAGATTGAAGAGATGGAAGAAGAGGATGAAGACGAAGATTAGGTGGTAAAATGGCAGAAAAAGCATGTAAAAACTGTAAAAGACTAGTAGAAAAGGGTAATACTTGTCCTATTTGTAAGAGCAACGAATTAACAACTTCTTGGAAGGGGATGATTATTATATATGATTCAGAGACTTCTAAACTAGCAGAAGAAATGGAACTAAACAGTCCAGGAAAGTATGCTATCAGAGTAAAAGGATAAGAGGTGAAAAAATGGAAATAGAGATTAAAGATTCAAAAGAAAATCCTCTGGTCGGCAGAAAAGAATATTTTCTTGAGATAAGCCACCAGAAAGAAGCAACTCCTTCAAAAGATAAAATCATTTCAAAATTTTCCGCGGAAAACGATGAAGACCAGGAAAAAATCCAGTTAGGTTCAATAAACACGGATTTTGGAATCGGTTTTTCCAGAGTCAAATTAAAGGTTTTCGATGAGAAAATCAGAGAAATTGAACAGGAAGATGAAGAAGGAGAACCAAACGAAGAAGAAAAAGAAGAATAAGAGGTGAAAAAATGGGAAAACATTCCAATGTTAAAAGATGGGAAAAATACAGCGAAGAAGCCGAACTTGATGGAAAGATCTGTCCAAGGTGTGACTCACTTCTTGCTCAACACCAGAACAGAGAGAGCTGTGGAAAATGCGGTTACTCCAAGATACAGAAATAGAGGGTTAAAACCCTCTTGAAACCTAATATCCTATTTCTACTTTCTTTAATCATCAAAATCGTTTGTTTAAAAAACTTTGAATACAACAGGTTTTCAGACCATGATAACAGTAGGTATTGAATCAACAGCACACACATTCGGAGTTGGTATAGTGGAGGATGAGGAAGTAGTTATAAACCAAAAATCCATGTACCGACCCGAAAAAGGAGGTATACATCCAGGTAAAGCTTCTGAACATCATTATGCTAACGCTGTAAATACTTTAAAAAATGCTTTGAATTCATCGAATGTGGATAAAGAAGAAATAGATTCAATAGCTTTTTCTCAAGGTCCTGGTATACCTCAATGTCTTCAAATCGGTGGTGTAACTGCTAGAAGTTTATCAGAAGCACTTAATATTCCTTTAGTAGGTGTGAATCATTGTGTGTCGCACATAGAAATAGGTAAAAAAGAGACCGGTGTGAGAGACCCTGTGACACTTTACGTTGCTGGAGGAAACTCTCAGGTGATTGGTGCAGCAGGAGGCAGGTACAGAGTCTTCGGCGAGACTCTTGATATAGCCATAGGAAACGCCATCGACAAGGTAGCAAGAAAAATTGGGATACCACACCCCGGAGGTCCTGAACTTGAAAAACTTGCTGAGAAAGGAGAAAAGTTCATTGAACTACCTTATGTTGTTAAAGGAATGGATTTCTCATACTCTGGTCTCGTTACAAAAGTCCAGAGATTACTTGAAAAACACAATAAAGAAGATATTTGTTATTCTTTCCAGGAACATGCGTTTGCAATGCTTGTCGAAGCTACTGAGAGAGCAATGGCTCACACTGGAAAAAAAGAAGTATTAATCACCGGTGGTGTAGCAGCCAACAAAAGATTAAACCAGATGATGGAAACAATGGCAGAGGAAAGAGGGGCTACCTCGGCAAAATCACCTCTCAAATACTGCATGGATAATGGAGCTATGATAGCTTACACTGGACAGAAGATGTTGGAAAATGGCTTAAAAACCGATCTTAAAGAATCAGGTATAAGACCTGGATGGAGAACCGAACAGGTGAATATTCCGTGGCTATGAGAGATATAATAGAGGAAGCAGTAAATGTATTGAATAAAGGAGGAGTTTTAATTTATCCTACTGAAACATGTTATGGCATAGGATGTGATGCTACAGATGTCAAGGCTGTTGAAAAGATTTACTCCTTTAAGAAAAGAGATAGAAACAAGAGGTTAACATGTATAGTTGATTCACTGGAAACAGCGGAAAATTACTGTAAACTGACTGATCTGGAAAGATATGTATGTGAAAAGTTCATGCCTGGACCACTGACCATTGTATCAGAGAAAAAAGATACATTACCTGATATCGTTAATAAAGATTTTGCTTTCAGAATTTCGTCCGAAAAGATATGCAGACAGCTTTCAAAAAAGCTTGGAAAACCTATAGTTGCCACCAGCGCCAATATCTCGGGAAAGAAATCAGCCTATTCTATAGATCAAATATCAGAAGAACTAGAAGAAAAAGTTGATTTTGTGATAGATTCAGGAAAACTTGAAATGAAAAAGCCTTCAACGATTATAAGTCTTCAGACGGGGACACTCGAAGTTTTCAGACAAGGACCTATAAATGAGGATTCGATATCAAGAGAGGTGGAAGGGTTCAAAGATGGTTAAGAAGTATTTCAACCAGGGTGCGGAGGCCAAGATTTTCTTTGAAAATGACGAAGTCATAAAAAAAAGGGTCAAAAAAGGATACAGAAATGAAAAACTTGACAAAAAGATTAGGGATGAAAGAACCCGGGAAGAGTCAAAGATGATGAAAAAGGCCAGAAAAGCAGGTGTGCGTGTCCCGGAAATAATTGAAGATTCGGGCCACACTTTGAAAATGGAGCTGGTGAAAGGTAAAATTATCCGCGATATCTTTGAGGAAAGAGATGATTTATGGGAGCAATTAGGTGAAGATATAGCCAGGCTTCATTCACAAAACATCATACATGGAGATTTAACAACTTCCAACGTGATAGTTGAGAATGATGAACTATGTTTCATTGATTTTGGTCTCAGTTTTTCTTCAGAACGACTTGAAGACAAAGCAACGGACATGAGATTGCTTAAACAGGTTTTGGAAGCAACTCACCACACAGTTTCAGATCAGGCGTTTGATAAAATAATGGAAGGTTATTCAAGTATAGGGAACAGGGAAAAGCTGGAGAATAGACTTGGAGAGATGGAGGGCAGAACAAGGTACAACTAGTTTTGAAACCAAGAAAAGGATATTTAAAACTTCACAAGTAATCATAACTGTTAACTAAAAAAGTGGTAACAATGGCAAGAATGCACTCAAGAGGAAGAGGTGTCTCGGGTTCGACAAAACCAAAGAACCCTGACCTCAGCATGGTGGACTATGAAGAAGAAGAGATTAAAGACCTCATCACAAAGCTGGCAGACGAAGACATGATGCCTTCTGAGATCGGACAGGAACTCAGAGATCGTTATGGTATACCGGATGTTAAGGCTGTTACAGGGAAATCCATAAACCAAATATTAGAAAAGGAAGAAGTAGCTCTTGAGGTTCCTGAAGATCTTTACAAATTGATGGAAAAAGCTATTCAGATAAGGGAGCATCTTGAGAGAAACAAAAAAGACATGGAAGCCAAGAGGAGTTTAAGCCTTACTGAATCAAAGATCAGAAGACTAGTAAAGTATTACCGGGGAGATAAACTGCCAGAGGACTGGAAGTATTCCATAGATAAAGCAAGACTTTACGTCAAGTAAATAAACATTTCTACATTTATTTTTTGAGGTTTTAAGTCTGAAAGAAAGATTTTTTAAATTAGCAGAGGAAGCAGCTAAATTTCTAAGAGATACTGAACAAGAAATTCTCGTTATAAGTCATTATGATTGCGATGGCATATCTTCAGCTGTAGTGGCTAATGTAATGCTTGATGAGCTTGACAAAAAGTTTGAACAAATCTTTGTCGATGAGTTAACAGAAAAAAAGCTTGAAAAGATTAATGGGAAGTATGAACAGAAAGTCGTTTTCTTCACGGATATAGGCAGCGGACAAAAAGATATTATATCTGATACTTTTGAGAATAGAATGGTTGTGATAGCTGATCACCACGAGGTAGCAGAGGACGGAGAAGTAGATATCCATGTTAATCCCATGCTTATTAACAACGGAGAAGAGATAGATGGAGGTGAAGAGATTTCGGGTGCTGGTGTCACCTATGTAATAGCTAATAAAGCACTTAAAAATTCGGATGAACTTCTTCAGTTCGCACTTATAGGTGCTACAGGAGACATCCAAAAAAATGATAATACCTTCACCGGTATGAACCGTGAATTTCTGGATGAAGCGGAAAAAAAAGATGTTATCAATGTAAAGAATGGTTTAAGACTATATGGAAGGAGTAGCAAAAGTCTTGTAAAGGCTTTGAAATATACCACTGACCCATTCCTGGATGGTATCTCTAATGATGAATCCGGAACCGTTCAGTTCTTAAGAAACATCGGAATAAATCTTAGAGATGATGAAGGCTGGAGAACTCTCTCAGATCTTTCTGAAGAAGAGGAAAGAAACATAATCCACGGGCTTATAACAAGAGGCTACGAGAATGTTGAGAATCTTCTTGGAAAAGTATATGTATTGAAAAACGGTTGGGAGATTCAGGAGTTTTCTTCACTTATGAATGCTTGTGGGAAGCTTGAAAAACCTGAGAAAGCTCTTGACATCTGCATCAATTCAGAATACGATAAAGCATGGAAAATCAAGAAAGAGTACGGAAGAAAGATAAGCAAGTACATGTCACTTCTTGAGAGGAAAATAGATGACGAGGATTTTGTTGAAAAAACCTCTTTTGGTACTTTGATCAAAGCTGGAGGAAATATAAATCCTAACATGATCGGGACAATCACCACTATCGCCACGAAATCAGGTATGGTAGAGGGACCGGTTGTTTTGGGGCTTGCCGAAAAGGGCGAGGATAAAATCAAGGTATCCTCTAGGTTGACTGATGGATACGAAGACAAGGTACAGCTAAACAAATTGATGGAAGAAAGTTGTGAAAAAGTGGGTGGAAAAGGTGGTGGACACAGGATGGCTGCCGGCGGAAAGATACCGAGAGAAGAACGGGACAGGTTTATAAAGATTATAAAAAATTCTTTAAAACAGTTAAAAGATTAGGTCACGACAAATAGAGAGTGTGGTTAAAAATGGCAAAATCAGTTGCACAGAAAAATTGGT
>JALDAH010000039.1 GCA_022729275.1 Candidatus Nanoanaerosalina archaeon | reverse complement strand
TTTTCTGTCATGAGTTATCACCGGAATAGTTTTCAAGAGTTGTTAGCTCCCGAAAACTGAAAAAAATAAAGGAAAAGAGGTTTTACTCTCTAAATTCCATCAATGCTTCGCTATTTGCTTTTTTGAATTCCTCAACGTGTTCTTCAATAGAAATTAATCTATTTGTAAAGTCTATGTTTTCATCTATTCCATAACCTTCTTCATGATAACGATTTATTACCATAAAGTCTTCTGTTTTGTTTCTTTTTAGTTCTGAGCTTCTTTGTAGATCTCTACGGTCATGTATTACTGTGACGTATTCTCTTACTTCATTGTTCTCTTCTGCAAGTTTATCAACTGTTCTTACAACAGCTGTTGTTTTGTTTCCAAAATATTCAACTTCGTGTTCTATTTTTTCCGTCATGCGTGTTCACCTTCTAATACAATATTAACACCGGTCTTTTATAAATGTTTTCCCCCATCTTCTGGCTCAGGACACTCTCCTTTCTTATGCTGTTGAGGAATCGGAGCACCGCACCTGTTACAAGTCCTCTGTGCCTGCCCCATGTCTACGGCCATTATTTCTCACCTCTTTTTTTCAGGTTTATTTTGCCTTTTATTTTGTATTTTTTGCCGTCGTGTTCGATTTTTTCTGTCATGAATTTATTTTTCTTTACCATAATAAAACACCTCAAAAAAAGGAAGAACAGAGGGATTTTACCCCTCCTCTTCCACTATTTCCTGTGTCAACATCTGTTTACTGCCTACCAATACCTTCTGCGCTTTCTTATGATATCTCTGCTCTGTAGACATCGCAAGATCCTTCTCTTCCACATAATCTCTGTTGAACGCAGTCATCGCATCATATAACTGCTTCCTAGTCAACTCCTTAGTCACATCCATACCCTCCTCAGAGTACTCTACTCTCTCTAAAACCTCGTCAATCTTAGTCTCAGGGAAATTAACGTTCTTCAAAACCGTTACAGGATCCTCAAATAGATCCTCTCTAGCTTCTCTAATCCTTTCCTCAAGCTCCGGCAACTTCTCACCTAACTTGTCAAAAAAGCCTATAAATAACTTCTCAGGGTTTAAATCTCCCATGTGCTTCACTCTAACCGACGGAACAATCTCCGAAGGAATAATCATGCCATTAGAACAAACCTTTCTAAGAGCATAACCCTTAATAACCACAGAAGACGACTTATCATAACTATTAGTCATCATGAACCCCACACCATACACAGAATCGTCTTCAATCTCAAACTTTTCATCATCAAATTCCGCCTTAACCATCACATGATTTTTATCATCGCCAACCACCATCTTCCCCGAAATCCCCATGTCTAACGCCCTAAGCGCCTTTATCATAGGGAAAAACGCCTTTCTATGCTGTATAAGCTCATACTTATCAGAAACAATCCCAGCAAGAGCTCCAGACTCGTTATTTACAACAGCAAACCTGTCAAGTCTAGGAGATTTATCTATATTAGGTACTTTAGTCTCTTCTCCAACCTCCAAAGTATTCTCAATCCTTTGGCCAGTATGAAGAGTCTCAAAATGCGCCAGAGGTAGGTTATTAACCTGCTCCTCTAATTCAAATATGTTGTCAAAACTTTTTGTCATTCCCATTAACTTCACCTTCTAAACCATAATTGTAACCGAACCTTTAAATAAGTTTCCTCCGCCAGTTATTCAGGGAAAAACCCTATCATTATCCAAAATAAACTCCTCCGAATTCAACATAACATACAACAACTTAGCCCATACTTCAAACTGCCGATACCTCATAGCTAAATCCATGTAAACAGCGCTGAACGCATCAGAATCAACACGTAGTTTCTCTTTTCTAGCTGATGACTCACATAACTCGTCAATTAACGTAGTCCATAAATCATATGAAACATCTCCAAGCTCCACCTCAACTAGTTTATTTTTTTCAAAAGGCATACCACCTCCTTCATCCACCACCTCACTTTCATAAATCGCATATAATTTCATATAACCACCTAATCAGGTGAAAAATCCCTGTCAATTTCTAATTTAGCAGTTCTGTTAGCAAATATCACTCTCTCCAACTTATCCCACACACGACTATAATCGGGAAAACGCTCCATAAGATCGGAAATACCTCCTTCCACAATTAAATCATCCGCGTTCACTCTCACACTATTATACCCTTGCACAGGGTTCTGATGGTACATATCTGCAAGATAATTCCAAATTTCATGCGAGATTTGTCCCAAAGGCACCTCTACCCTCACAGTACATTCTGGAAACTCATCTAAGGAGACATCACCTACATATTTAGCATATAAAAATCTTTCTTCCACGCTCATCACGCTCTGTAAAGCGGGTTAACGCTAGCTTTAATTTTTTCATCGTTTAACATAAACACTACAAAGTCCTTAACTTCGTCAGCGCTTTCAAAAACATGTGTTGAGCTAGTTTCATCTACCTCAACCTTCCAAGATCCGTTTTCTTTACGTATATCAAATCTCATCTAATCACCTTCTATACCCTACTTACCACCGAGGCTTTAAATAAGTTTTCCCTTCGCGCACGCGCACACAAAAAAACAATAAAATCACTAACCTAAACCACCGACAGATTTATAAAAGTTAGGGTCGAAAAAAATATCAACTGGCGAAAATAGCCGTCAGTACATCGTAGCAAAATAGCGATAGAAATAGACACATCTCTATCGAACCGAATTGTTACGTCCAAGTAAGATCGGGACAGTTGTTACTATATAATAACAACACCCTTTTATTACCTTAGGGTAGTCCCATTTACCCGGTACCGCGCCCCCACAAAAATTTCGAAAATACTTTTAAAGGGTTTTAAGGGTGTAGAAAAAGTGTTGGGCTGCTAAAAAACCTCGTTACAAATACTGAAACAGCTGTAAACCAGGCTCAAAAACCTTCTAACAAAGTCAGCTAATTGCTGAAACAACCCCTTGCCACCAAAAACTACTATGCGAAACTATTAAAACCACCGGCAAAAAGTCATGAGTATACAAAAAACTTTGTCTAACAGGGGGAGGGGGGTGTAATATTTTCAACAAATCCGGATTTAAAAAAGTCAAACCCCATGGTAAATACCAAAACATTTATAAATCTGCAGGATAAACTAACTAATAACTATGGGAATAACTCCAAAACAAATACGGAAAAAAATACGGAACAAACTCAAAGAATTTGATGACACAGAATGCGACATCTGTGGAAAAACCAACAAAGAACTAAAAAATATAAACCAGGACTACGAAGTAAATAAAAACGAACACAGAATAAACAGATGTAATATATGCAAAGGAGAATACGAAAGAGCTTTAAACTCCGAAAACAAAAACAAAGAACAAGGCCAGGGACTAGGACGCAAAGTAACCATCTGGTCGGACAAGGAAACATACAGATGACCCCCAAGATATATAAATCTTATGCACACACACACATACATTATTACATGAAGAGAGGTGAAGAGCGATGACACAATCCATGATAAGAGCAAAAGAAATAGCACAAGACCTAAAAGAACAATCGGACGAAAACAACATCGTCAAAAAATCAGATGTAGACAAAGCAATCCACAAACACGCAGGATTCGATAAAAGAACTATCCGGAAATATTTAAATATACTCAAACAATATAATATGATAGGAACTCCTGCAAAATACGCAAACGACGACAACCCTCCCGTATACAAAGTAACATACACAGGAGAAAACTACGACAAACCTGACGCAAAAAACATCGCAAACGGACCAAAAAGACAAGTAACCCTACGAATACCGTACAAACTATACGACGCAGCTAAAAACAACCACATAGACATGTCCAAAAAACTTACTAGAGCAATAATAGACGAAATAAACGACTTAGAACACATCATAAAATTAAACACAGAAAAAGACAGCAAAGAAAGAGAATACATCAAAAAACTAATCCTTAAAGACGCCTGCCTAGCCAACGAAAAAGACAAACTCAAAAAAGAACTCTACAAACAAGTATTCAACTCAAGGCCACAACCATACCATATCAAAGACCTACGTAAAGAGGCGGCAGACATAGCAGAGAAACTAGGAATGTTAGATATATGAGCCAAAAATTCGAAAGAGCAGTAGCCCAAGCATTCAATAAATACTTCCAACAAAATAACATCACAGGATATGCTTACAGGCGAAGACAAGCAAAATACAAGCCCCAAACCATAGATGTATTAGTAGATAGTCCAGACATAGGTTACATAGGTATAGAATGCAAATCGAAAAAAGAAAAACATGGTAAAAGACTTAACTTCAAAAGCGACTTCTCAAACCCAGATAATAGCGAACACCAAATCCCTAGAACCACAAAATTCCTTAAAAAAACAGGTAGAGACGGGGCGCTAGCCCTACAACTTAGAAAAGGACCTGGATACCCTAAAGAAGCAAATATTTACCAATGGAGCACCATATCTAAAATGTACGGGATGGAAAAAGAAAAAAGCATCCATCCAAAAGATTTAAAAAGCTTCCGTTACAATATATTAAGGGAAGGTTCAACATACGAACTAACCGAGGTAGATACGAAATGAAAGACCTTAAAAAATTAGATCAACTAAGAAACCAAGATATAGAAGTGCCGGCAAAAAAACCTTTAAACCTCGCAGAAATTGTAGAAGACAATATTATAGAATCAGATTACAGCAGAAGTGAAAAACCATTCAACCTGTTTTCTCCAAGTCAAATAGGGTACTGCAAAAGACAAATGTACAACCGTAAAATGAATCTAACAGTTATGCCACGGTATGTACAAGGAATCCTACACGCAGGAACAGTGAATCACTTCTGGTTAGAGCACAACCTACCTAGCTTAGTTGAAGACAGGCAAATGAAGACAGAAGTACGTATAAAACAAGAATTCCAAACCTCTGACAAATACGACTTCAACCTGTTTATATCAGGATACGCCGACGCTGTTGACAGCGAAGGATGGGTATACGACCACAAATTCACCGGAGCAACATACTACGTAGAGGACGAGCCAAAAGAAAAAGATAAAAGACAGGTAATGATGTATATATACGGAATGGATGATGTACACGCAGGCCAGTTAGAATATATAGGCCGTACAGGGAAATTTGAGAAAGGAGACTACATTACACATACAGTAGAACTAGATATATCCACAATCAAAAAAATAACGCAGAACATGGCCGAAGTAGCACAAGCCGTAAAAAACAGGATACACACAGACAAAATGTACGAAAACCCCTTTGACAAGTGCGATAGAGACGGAGGAGACCCATGTTACTTCTGTCAAAACGAAACACTTAAAAACCAGGAAATAAAAGGGTTAAAAAACTCTAATCCCCCGCACAGATAAGAACATCTCCCTCAGGAACATTTATCTCCCTATGTTTGCCGTGTGTATCACTAAACGCAACCACATCTAATTTCTTAAACCTTGGTAAATTCATTATTTAAACCTGTCTATGACTTTTTTCTCATAACAGTTTGAATACTTCTCTACTTCTCTGGTACAATCAGACAAACCCATTATATCGCAAAAATCACTTCCCAAACTAAAATCCTTTACAAATTTCCCTGTTTGAGGTTCAAGGTAGACGATTCCATCAGTAGTTTTTACAGAAACAAAATGATGGCTTCCTGAATAATTATTAAATACCACAGACGTAACACAGCTATTGATATTATGTTCATGTAACTGTTGAACCATCTCTGTAGAAAAATCCATACAAGTAAATTCTTTTTCTCGGTAACTATATTCTGAAACATTTGTCTTGTCCACAACCAGTTCCAACTCTTCACGGGTAGGTATATAATAACCGTTCATCCTCTCCAACCGGCTCTCTAAAGAACTTATGTTACTCTCATAACCGCTTTTTAATTTTTCAATTCGGTTCTCTAACCTTTTGTTTTTTCTTTGAAGGTCTATAATATCCTTCTCCAAACTTAATTTTTTACTCCAAACCTCATCCAACTTACTTTCAGCCATATTCAACTCAGTTTCCAAATTCAAATTCTCAAGTTCAAGCCTTTCCTTTTGACTATTCCAATGATACCCTGAAAAAACAAATCCAAAAATAACCGCCAAATATAAAACCCATCTTAAAACATCAACTAACTTAACCATTACAAACCATCTCCAAAACTAGTTCAGAGCCTAATCATATCGTCTAATTTCACGTGATAACTGGCAAATCCCTTCTATCCAACCCTTCATGTACTCCTCAGAAACATCTTGATCTAAAATGTATTTAGCCAGATATTTACCCTTCCTAACTATTTCCGAATCATCTGGCCGATATTGTAAATGTTTATTCGGATCAATCTCTTTTACCTCTGTCCAGCCTTCATCACTCATTTTCAATCCTCTCCCTACATTTATCGCAGCGCTCCCACAAATCCTCCAAATTCCTATTTTCAGAGATCTGAGTTTCGTAACCATGCTCAAATACAGGTCTATGCACTAAAACTGCGTCATGCTTAAACCCTCTACGAGCCATCTCAGCCTGCAACCTTTCATAACGTTTAGACACAGTGCTGAGATCCACATTGTTTTTATCTTGTTGTCCTCGAAGGATAGCCAAGCCATGCGGATGGTTCACTACCCCACCTAGAAGTTTGTGTATCTCATTATATTCTCCTAATAAATGGTTGTCGCAAAGCAATTCAGGATTTACATTCCATTGACGTGTCATAACTATATACTATATACCCGGCCACACTTATAAATCTTTTGCATCCTTAGTATAATCCTCAGAGTTTGTAGAAGCAATATCATAATACCCTAAATCACAATCGCAGCCTTTATAATACACGCAACCGCCTCCATCTAAATGTTTCGCCATTACATGACCACATACAGGACATTTTTTACTCATCACTACCTACTCCTCTTCCTCGTTTAATTCTATAATTCTATCAACAATATACTCTGCACATTCCCTCCATTCACCGTACTCAAATAACTCATAGCTATGCCAACAACTACATTCTTCTTTAGGCAAATTAGAAGGATGGTCTTCCATATCTCTAGAATACTCATATACAACTATCTCATCAGAATTCCTGTGTTGAGAAACAGCAAAATTCTTTAATACATCCCTTTTCGACTCTAAAGAATATTCTTTTATAACAAGACCTTGCTCTCTGTGGTTATCAAACGTCTCGATCTCCAAATCAGGAAAATCATCATAACTATAAAGTCGACTAACAATTTGACGAAGTGTTTCTATAACCATTCTAGCTTGATGTAACGAATCATGTATAGTTATGCCCATGTAAATCACGTGAAATGGACCCACAGGGATTCGAACCCTGGGCCTTCCCCTTGCAAGGCGGACGTTCTGCCAAACTGAACTAC
>JALDAH010000068.1 GCA_022729275.1 Candidatus Nanoanaerosalina archaeon | reverse complement strand
TAATTCCTCCTATAACCTCCAGGAAGTGCGTTAAACCCTGTAGATCCGTATTCTTCTGACTTATCCCATAATCCTTCACCTCCCTTAAGTTTGTCTCCCTCGTTATCTCCTCTGTACCAATATCCCTCCGTTTCATCTTCATCCATACCTAGTTCGATTTCAAGGTCTTTCCAATCATCATCTGATGGAACAGTCCATCCTTCAGGACAAAGTCCCCTTTCATCAGTCACAGCATCAAAGTTGTAAAGATACCCGAACATTTCAAACATCTCTTCTTCCGAATCAACATAAAACTCATCATGGTCCGGAATTGATTTATGGTTATAAATGGTTCTGGCCCCCTCATTCAGATCCCACCAATCATCATGGTCTTCAATACTCGGTATTTCGGTTCCGTCCCTGTACCTAGAAACCTTCAAATTTTCCGCGAACCAGCACTGATCACCGATCTTAACAGTCTCGTATTCATTGCCATCTATGTCAATTACACTGTCGCCACAGTTAAATTGATCGTATTTCCCTGTTTCAGCATCCAAAAAAACATTGTTCAAAGAAAAAAGTATCAAAAATCCTGCCAGTACCAGGAAAATAATCTTAAAATTTATTAAATCGGTCACAGCAAATAATTTCTCATAACTATTTTTTGTCGATGTTCCTGCCATATTCAAATCCAATAAGATAAATTTATCTTCCAAACCTAAAAAAATTATACAAAAACAGGAACCAAAATTAAAGAAAAAAAAACAAGGTAAACTCCATTAAATTTCTTAATAAACCACTTTTACACATATGTTATATAATGAAACATCAAGGCTTAGATGAACAAGAACTGAGAAGAAGTTCTTTTGAGGAAGATAGGTTTGAAAGCCTTGATTACAAGCGGTACAGGGAAGACGAAAAAATTAAGTTTGACACGAAATACGAAAAATGGGCTAACAAACTTGGCTCTATAAAAAAAATAGATCTCTCAAATATACCTTTTTCAGAAAAGGGAATCAAAGAATTAGAGAAAGACCTTAGAATTTCAAGGATTAAATTAAGTCAGGAGGAGATTGGAAGTCTCTTATTTCTACCTCTATTCATAGTGCTTCCTATACTCGCAATACTGACCATCTTTCTTCCCACTCCTTTGCGTATAATCGCTTGGACTATGCCCTTTATATGGTCTTACTGGGTAATAACATACCCTAATTTTAAGGCAACGGTTAAGAAAATCAAGTCGTCTGATGAAGCTCTCAAGATTATTCTCTACATGGCTATGCAGATAAAAATAAATCCAAATCTTGAAAAAGGGCTCAAATCAGCTTCTGATCATACAGATGGACCTCTGAGCAAAGATATATCTAAGATTTTATGGGATCTAGAGACAAACAAGTATACTACCGCAAAAAAAGCTATCGCTAAAAACATGAAATTCTGGAGAGATTGGTCCGCTGAGTTTGTTAAAAGCCTTAAATTTCTGATGGATGCTATTGGAAGAGTGGGCGAATCTAAAAAAAGGATGATACAGACATCTCAGGAGAGCATAATAAAATCCACAAAGAACAAGATGTCTCGTTATGTCCAGAACCTGGAGACGCCTATCAAGCTTGTACACATGGCAGGTATAGTTCTGCCTCTGATGGGTTTGATAATGTTTCCATTAATATCTATCTTTCTAAATGATGGTAGAATGTCTATAGGCGGCCTATCTTTCTACATGGGTTTCGGATACATTGTTGTTCTTCCTCTCTTGCTGTTCTTCATAGTAAAGAGGATTATCTCAAAGAGGCCTGGTGCATATGCACATCCTTCACTTAAAAACGTCAGAAATCTTCCTCCAAAAGACAAGTTGCTTCTGAACATAGGAGGTAACAAGTACTACCTACCTCTTAAACAGATAGCCATACTTGTAGCGGTTACAATAATGATTCCAGGTCTACTGTATTACACAAACCTTATTTCTACTATCGCAGCTTATGAAACAAGTATAGATGTCGGTCAAGGTCAGATAACTTCTCAAGAATGGCAAGACTTTGTTGAAACACAGTACGAAATTGAAAACGTTGTTCCTAATGTTTTAAAATCTATGACTATTTTCTGGGGTATAAGCATTGGATTAATTATTTATTTCGGTGGGAAAAGTTTCAAAAGAAAGAAAATACGTGAAAAAATAAAAGAAATAGAGGAAAACCTTGAAATTGGTCTTTCAGGACTAGAAGGCTCATTATCAAAAGAGATGCCACTTGAAAGAGCTCTTTATAATGTTGTGGATGATTATCAGACCACGGGAGAAGGAGACACCCCTACCAGCGAGTTTTTTCAAGAAGTTTTACAAAAAGTTGAGAGGAGTTCCACACCCTTCGAAAAAGCGGTTTTTGGTAAGAAAATTGGTGCTATATGGGGTTATCCTTCAGACATACTTGAAAACTCTATGAAGATTGTTACAAACAGTATAATGCATGGAACACAGAGTTTAGCCAATAATATACGTACCATAATCAACTATATCCGT
Source organism: Candidatus Nanoanaerosalina archaeon (assembly GCA_022729275.1). GTDB lineage: Archaea > Nanohalarchaeota > Nanosalinia > Nanosalinales > Nanoanaerosalinaceae > Nanoanaerosalina. The sequence continues at coordinate 306 of JALDAH010000068.1, read as the reverse complement.
AACAAGAACGATATCGAACAGATGATAAATAACCTTCTTAGCAGTACCGTGAATCAGATGAAAATCCAGGCGAACTTTATCGCACCTGTCATAACAGCTGCAGCTGCTTCAATGTCTCTCTTAATCATCCAGGTTCTTTATGGAATTGCAAGACAATTAGAAGCTATAGAACAACAAATAGGACTAGGCAATGGAGCTGATGCTGGCGGAGGACTTGCAAACCAAATAGCCCTGGTCCAAAATCTGGACTCCGCTGTCCCACCAACAATCATGTTACTCATTGTGAGCATGTATCTTATACTGGTC
>JALDAH010000058.1 GCA_022729275.1 Candidatus Nanoanaerosalina archaeon | reverse complement strand
TGGTAGTTTCTCCAGAGTAAGGTGTTTTAAATGGTGGAAGGAAAATTAAGAAAAGGTAAGAGAAACAAAAGAACTCACGGGAAATGCAGAAGATGCGGTAAAAAAGCATTTCATCTAAAGAGAAAAGTATGTGCATCATGTGGTTTTGGAGAAACCAAAAAAAGAAGAGATTACAACTGGGTTAAAAGCAGGAAAAAATAATTTTCTGGGCTCGTAGCTCAGTCTGGCAGAGCGCGAGGCTCTTAACAGATTAATTAAATAAATGAAGATTAAAGGGTGTTACCTCGTAGTCGCGGGTTCAAATCCCGTCGAGCCCATTTAACACCTATTTACAAGCATAATATCTTAAAACACGTTAAATTTTTTTGGATATGTTATAAAAAATCCTAATTATACGGAACAAAAATAAAAAAGTAATAACACCTCACTATATGATCATATATCTCAAAAAAACCGGTCATAATAATTACATATTTATTCCAAGTTCTAAAATAAAATAAACAGGTCGATAAAAAATGACAGAATTTGTGACCGGAATGGCGAAAGGAGAAAGCGGTGAAGAAGCCGCCCTAAAAGCAGTTAAACAAGCAAAAGAGAATCTAAACGATCAAAATATCAATTTTTCGGTAGTATTCAGCTCAACAGAATACAATTACCATGAGGTTCTGGAGACCGTTGAAAGAGAGACCGGTAATTCGAAAATAATCGGTTGCACAACCGCCGGAGAGTTCACAGAAAAAGGCCCTCAGATGGGAAGCGTTGCAGTAGGACTAGTCTCAGGAGACGACATCAAGTTTTTCAGCGGTGTAGGAGACGGACTTGGACAAGACGCCTTAACAGCTCTCAAAAAAGCAGCTGAAAACCTACCAGAACAAGTTGATGGTTTCCCCTACAAATCAGTTCTGAACCTTCACGACGGACTCGCAGGAAAAGGCACACAGGTAACATGGAACACTATCGAAACCGTTGGACAGGATGCTAAAGTAGCAGGAGGTTCAGCAGGAGACGATTTGCAGCTACAGGAAACATGTGTATTCAAAGGAAACGAATGTTTCACAAATTCGGTTGCACTCGGCATGTTAGCAACAAAAGATCCTGTCGTATTAACTGTTGATCACGGACACGAACCAATCTCGCCTCCAATAACAGTCACGAAATCAGATGGAAGCACTGTATACGAGTTTGATGACAGACCTGCGTTTGACGTCTGGAAGGAACAGATAAGAGGTAACGCAGAGGAAAATCTGGGTATCAACGTTGATCACATAGAACCAGGTAGTGATGAGCTTTCAAATCTGATGACGCGTTACGGTATAGGTATACAGTCCTCTGAAGGTTTCAAGGTAAGATGGCCTGGCCTAACGTCAGAAACCGACGGACCTCTACAGTTTGCATGCGACCTTCCTGAAGGATCTGTCATCAGGATAATGGCAAGTCCAAAGGATAAACAGATAGAGGCAGCAAGGAGAGCAGCAAGAAATGCAGTAGAAAAAATGGGTGATAGAGAAGTAGCAGGAGCTCTTGTATTCGAGTGCATTGTAAGAGCAACTATCCTAGACGATAAGTTCAGAGAATCAGTTAAAGCGATCAGCGAAGAAATAAATGCTCCTCTATTAGGATTCGAGAGTTATGGAGAGGTCTGTATTGAAAGAGGAGAGATGAGTGGTTTCCACAACACAACAACCGTGGTGATGCTTTTACCCAAGTGATAAAAAATGGTTACATATAAAGAAGTAGCACAGAAAACTGTTGAGAGAGAAATGGAAGTCATCGGAAAGGAATTAGCGATGCGAGTTGCCAAAGAGACAGATAATTTGGATATCGACGATGAAGGAAACATATCCAGATTGGGAGAGAATAAAAAAGACATCATAGATAAACTGGTGGCAGGTTACCAGGACATAACAGGTGATATAGCGGTCTCAATAATAGCAAGAGCTATCAAAGATATCGGAGGAGATGAACTAGATCTTCCTGAAAGACTAGAAAACAGGATGTGAGGATTTTTAAAATCCTCCCTCCATTCACTTTATTTATCAGAAATTAAACATCTGTTCTTCAAAATTAACACATGCAAAATAAATCTTGCAGAAACATGCTTTTTAATAATTCTTATCGGTTTTACATATAACTTTTATAAACGAATCCGATAAAATTATTTATTGGGGATTTATATGGCAGAATTTGCCACAGGTATTTTCAAAGGAAACAACGGAACAGAATCTGCGGAAGAAGCAGTTAAAAATGCAAAAGAAAAATTGGAAAACAAGGATATCAAATTTTCAATAGTCATAAGTTCTTCAGAATACAATTACCAAGAAGTTCTGGAGACCGTTGAAAGAGAGACCGGTAATTCAAAGATAATAGGAAGCAGTTCTCTGGGTGAATTTACAGAAGAAGGACCTAAAAAGGGTTCGGTGGCAGTAGGTCTTGTTTCAGGGGATGAAATAAGTTTTTATAGCGGTATGGGTAAAAATTTCACGGAAAAACCTGAAGAAGCAATAGACAAAGCTGTTAATCAACTCCCAGAAAAAGTTGATAATCCGGAAAACAGCACAATATTAAATTTCCACGATGGATTGGCAGGAAATGGAACACAGGCAGTATGGAACACTGTTGGAGCCTTAAATCAAAATATCAAAATGGCTGGAGGCTCTGCAGCAGATGATTTCAAACTTCAGGAAACAATGGTGTTCAAGGATAAAAAAGCAGAAACCGATGCAATAGTACTCGGGATGATAACATCTGACAAACCCTTCAAAATCTCTGTTGCACACGGACACAAACCTGTAACACCTCCTCTAGAAATAACAAAAGCTGAAGGTAATATCATACATGAATTAAACAACAAACCTGCGATAAAAGAATGGAAAAAACACATAAAAGAGGATGCAAGAGAGAATATGGGTATAGATGTTGAGGATGCTGTTGAAGGAAGTAAAGAGCTTTCTATACTGATAGCCATGTATGAGTTTGGGAGCAAGGTAAAAAAATGGAAAGGTAAAGGAGATGAATCAGGGTATAAAGTGAGGTGGCCTGGCCTAACAAACAACACGGACGGCGCTATGTACTTAACATGTGATATAAACGAGGGCAGCAGTATCCATATAATGAAAGGACCTAAAGAAGAACAGTTAAAAGCAGCAAGGAGAGCAGCAAAAACAGCAAAGGAGAACATGGAAGATGATATAGCAGGAGCACTGGTATTTGAATGTGGAGTAAGAGCTACAATACTTGGAGACGATTTTTATAAAGCTGTCGAAGCTGTAAAAGATGAAATAGATGCTCCTATTTTAGGATTCGAAACTTATGGAGAAGTATGTGTTGAAGAAAATCAGATGAGTGGTTTCCACAACACAACAACCGTGGTAATGCTCATACCGAAATAAGGTGATAAAATGGTAACTTATGAAGAAGTAGCTGAAGCTGCTGTAAAGAGAGAGATGGAGATAATAGGAAAACAGATAGCGGTCAAAATCGCAAAAGAAACAGAAGGAGTGGCGATTGACGATGACGGGAATGTGGACAAAATAAAAGGAGAAGGGAAAGAGGTAATAGCCAAGTTGGTATCCGAATACGAGGAAAAAATCGGAAAAGTTGCTGTAACACTTATATCAAAAGCTATAAAGGAAATTGGTGGAGATGAGCTGGATCTTCCCTCAAGAATCGAGGAAAGAATGTAGGGAATCAAGAAACAAACCGATTTCCTCTAAGATAAAATCTAAGTTCGGGTTCTTTACCTCTAGAAATGCCTATTCTGCGACTTTTCTCCACTGGTTCTTCATGATCGTCTTCTTCAATTTTTAAAGTTCCTCCAATAGCGCTTTTTCCATTGTAATTTTTATCAATGCCAAAAGCCTGTGTTAATTTACCAGGACCGTTTGACAGTTCAACAACGCTCTCATTGTTCCTATTGACCTTCATATATTCTATGCCTTCCAATGGTTCAACAGCTCTTATTAGAACCGAGCCGACTTTATCCCTCCCTGCAGTTATATTAAGCATG
>JALDAH010000022.1 GCA_022729275.1 Candidatus Nanoanaerosalina archaeon | reverse complement strand
TGGTGACCTGGGACAGCACAAGAGAATGTAATCTTAACTGCGAGCACTGCGGAGCTACAGAGGAAAACTACGAAGACAGACTGGACACGGAAGAGGTAAAGGAATTTATCAATACTATGTCAGAAATTGGTTCAGGTTTTCTTTCTATAACCGGAGGAGAACCACTGCTAAGAGAAGACATATTCCGGATACTGGAACACGCAGAAAGTAAAAATGTGAAGACAGGTTTAGCCACAAACGGTTTCTTTGTCGATCAGGAAACAGCGGACAAGCTCCAAAACAAAGTTCATTCGGTCCAGATTAGCCTTGACGGCAAAAAGGAGACTCACAACAGTATAAAAAACAACGATTTAAGCTTCCAGAAAGCTACAGAAGCCCTTGAATTGTTAAAAGAACGAAAAATACCTGTATTGATGGCGTCGACAACGGTAACAAAGACTAACATCGATGAACTGGAAGATATAAAAAAACACCTTATCGAGCTGGAAATTAAAAACTGGAGGATAAACCCGTTGATGCCTATCGGAAGGGGAAAAGATGAACAGCTTTTTCCCGATAAAGACCATTTCAGAAAACTTTTCGAGTTTATTGAAAACACTGATTCGGTGAACATAAAAATAGGAGAGAACCTACCATACCTTGGAGAAAAGGAAGAAAATATCCGGAATAGACCTAACTTATGTCCTGTTGGGATCAACGCATGCTGTATAGGGGTGGAAGGCAACGTCAGAGGATGTCCTGAAATGCCTGACACAGAAAAATTTATCGAGGGAAACATCAGGGAGGAAAGCTTCAAAAATATTTGGCAGAAAAGATTCGAAAAATACAGGACTAACAAGATACTCAAAGAAGACAGTAGATGCTCGAAATGTGACGAGAAATACAATTGTTATGGAGGGTGCTGGGTTATGAGACAGGCAAAATATCAGTGCATAAGGGACCTGATATAAAGTTTAAAATATGATCAGCTCACAAAATTTTTTATGGGAAACAAACATATCTTTCTGGTTTTAAGTCTTGTTTTTGTGATAGTTTTTTCTGGTTGTATAGGTGGAACAGAAGAAGGATTCATTCCCGATGATGAAGAGGATATAGGTTTAGAGCCTGAAAATTTGACTTGCAGTGAAGAACTGACATATGTTAGGGAAGAAGTTGTAGATGATGCTGAAGACTGTGAGATAGTGAATGTTGTTATGGGTTGTCCTGACGAGAATTTTGGAGCTGGTCTGGATGATGGATGTGTTGTTTCTGAGCTTGAAGATAGAGGGTGGACAAAGGTTCAAGAGGAGGAAATACCCGAACTATGCAGAGAAGACCTTGAATCCGCGAGGGAACAGGCTGATGAAATGATTGATTGCCCAAGAAGCGTAGCATACATGAGCTGTCCTCATGATGATTATGTTGCGACAGTAAGAGGATGCGAGATACCGGCTCTAGAAGATATGGGTTGGACGAGTACAGAAGATCCATAAGACGAAACAACACCGGCCGAATATGAAGGCGATGAAGATGATAAAACTTCAATGTTTGGTGATTTAGGTCTAATCTATCAATACTGCTTATATTTAAAACATCTTTCGGTAATTATCTTACATGGATTTTTACGAGGATATTTCCAGTGTATACGATAATCTGGCCTGGGCTGATGAAAGAGAGCAAAAGGAGAAAAATTTTTTCGAACACATTTTCTCGAAACACGGCGGATTTGAAAAAGTGCTGGACTGCGCCTGTGGTACAGGAAACCACTTGATACTTCTTGATGAAGAGTTTGGTATTTCAGGTACAGGTTCGGATATATCGGGTTCGATGCTTGAAAAAGCAAGGAAAAAAGCAGAGGAGAGAGGTTTAGACACAAGTTTCTATCAGGTTAACTTTCTGTAGCTAAGAGAAGAATTTGATAAAAGTTACGACCTGGTTCTGTGCCTTGGCAATTCGCTTTCCCACCTTGAAAACGATGAAGAGCTGGAGAAAGCTTTGGAAGAAATGTACTCGGTACTGGAGGAAGGCGGTGTCATTATTGTTGGACAGAGGAATCATGATCTACTGCTGGATAAAAAGATAAGGTTTTTCCCTGTTAGATTCGAGGACGGAGAAGTTTTTTTCTACGTTCTTGACTACAAAAATGAGTCCATAGGTTTCAACGTCGTGAACGTGGATACGGTTGAAGAGGACTTCGAAGTTTACTCAACCAAGTCAATGATAATAAAACACAAGAATCTTCTTTCAAAGATGGAGAAAGTTGGTTTCGAGGTTGAAAAAATCTACGGTGAGAATACTAACGAACTAGATATCGACAAAGATTTCTTTTACAGGGTAGTTGGTATCAAGAAAAACAACTAATGAAACAGATTTTACAGAGTTGGTCAACAAGGAGAAATATTTCCGACAAAACCTTGGAAATTTTTATTATCAAAAAATTTTTTAATTATCAGGAGAAGACTTTCTTTCCATTATTTAATTCACATATAAACTATAAGATCAAAAGGTATCACCCTCTTTTTTCTAGCAACATATCAGGATATCCATCATCCATAGCCTTTTCCCAGTTCAGATCAAAATCTTCAAGTATTTGGAAACACTTCTTTTTCTTTTTCTCGGGCTTTCCTATTACTTCTTCCCTTGCTTCGACCTCTAGAAAGCTTCCAAGTTCTTCGATTTTATCAAGGACAAGTTCAAAACCTTTGTACCGGTAGATTCTTCTTTTCTTTGTTACTCTAACCTTCACCCTGTAACCCAGTTTTTCAAGGAGCTCTGTCATCTTCTTTGAATCCTCTATCTCTGTCTCGTGTTCCTCTGTGTAAAGCAGAGAACCATCTTCCTCGAAATAACATTGGTGGAAACCTATCTCATTTGTTTTCTTGTCCTGATATACAGTTTTCCTTATTCTCAGGTACTTATCTGTCGGTTTTTCCTCGAAAAAATCTTTTTGCTCGGGTGTGAAATAGATGTCCTCCTGTTTGATTTCTTCCTTAAAAACAGCTTTTTCTCCAAGTTTTTTTGCGGCTTCTCCAGGATTTTTTATCCTGACACGGATCTCTACTTCTTCACCCATAAACCCTTTTTTAAAAAAAGGTTTTTAAAACGTTGAAATAGGAAAAAGTAGGAAAATTAAAAGAAAAAAAATCTTCTGGACCGGAGTTAAAATTTTTATTACGTCTTTAACAATTTTTTGACATGGTTTCAAAAAAAGTGGTTGTATCTTCTGTTCTGATTTTATTGCTTGTTATACCTGTGGTTTTATTAGTAAAAGAAATTATCTATGCTTCACAGTTTCCTCCACCTGGTTCTGGACCCTATTCTATTTCAAAGAAGGATATAGAACTTGAATGCCAGAGTTTGTGTCCATTAGAGAAAAGGGAAGATTTAATAGTTCTTTCAGAAACAGTTGAGTACTGTACAAAAACTTTTAGCTATGACGTGATAAGTGATGGAGCAGTGGTAACTCTTTATGAACAGGGTTACGACTCTTTCTGTGAGGACGGTATTTTTTGTTTCCACATGCTTGAGGATGAGGAATGTGAAGTTGATGGAGAGCCGCTTGACGCTGATTTATGCAGAGAAAAAATGTGTGAATACTTTACCCTCCACGAATTTCCTGGAGAATTTGAAGAGTTTGAGGACGGCGAAGATTTAGTTCAAGCAGTAGAAGAACGAATTCATCGTATTATGGAAGATAGAAAAGGAAGCTGTGATCTCGAAGAACTTGAAGATGCATCCGGATTAAAAATTGATACATGGTACAGTAAATCAGGTTCTGAAGACTTTGTCCTAGACGATACAGGTATCTGTGGAGAAAAATGGGTTGAGAAAGCTGAAGAAGTCCACGATGAGCTTGGTGGAAGGTGAATACTGATCGAAGATATGATCTGACCTGAAAAACCGGATTCACGGTTTAAATTTTTCAAATCAACCATGAAAAACCAAGTTTAAAATATGAAAAACTCTCAAGATTATTTTATGGAGAACAAACATATCTTTCTGATTTTCGGTCTTGTTTTTGTAATAGTTTTTTCTGGTTGTATAGGAGGAAACGGAGAGGAAACAGTTCCTGCGGAAGACGATGAAACTGAAGAAGAAACAACACCAATCGAAGATGAAGAAGATGCAGATGAATTATTGATAGAGACTGGTAGATGTGGCTACAGTATTCAGGATGGCTTGTTCTTTGAAGGTGTTGCCCAGTGTGATACAGGGGATATAGCGGAGGGAACAAACGTTTCTGAATACGATCTAGAAAATGCAGACGTTAGCAATGTAGAAGATATGACAGGTATGTTTGCAGATGCTGAAGAATTCAATCAAGACATCAGTGGTTGGGATATGGACAAAGTCGATGATATGAGCAGGATGTTTTGGGATGCTGAAAGTTTCAACCAGGATATAGGTGACTGGGATACAAGCAACGTTGAAGATATGAGAGCTTTGTTTGATGGTGCTGAAAGTTTCAACCAGGATATAGGTGACTGGGATACAAGCAATGTCAATAACATGTATTTAATGTTTAAAAGTGCTGAGGAGTTCAATCAAGATATAGGTGACTGGGATACTTCTAATGTTGGAAAAATGGCGGGTATGTTTCAATGGGCTGATAATTTCGATCAGGATATAGGTGATTGGGATACAGGCAGGGTCGATGATATGAGCAGGATGTTTTGGGGTGCTGTAAGTTTCAATCAGGATATAGGTGATTGGGATACAGGCAATGTCGAAGACATGAGTGATATGTTTTTTATGGCTGAAAGTTTTGAGCAAGATGTAAGTGATTGGGACACAAGCAATGTGGAAGAATGTGAAGGTTTTGCGACAGATTCAGGTATTGAAGACAATGAAGAGAAGTGGCCTGAATTTGAACACTGCGATCCATATTGAGTTGTAATTTTTTTTTTTTATCGGATGTTCATAAATATGTGATGGAAATTTCGTTCTATTGGTCGAACGATATAATAATATATCGTTCTATATATTAAACGATAAAAAGAAATATCGTTCTTTATATCAAACGATAAATATTTGAAAACTCTTTTACACTTTGTAAGATGAAGTTCTCCGGACCATAGTTTTTTTCAGAAATAAAGACCGGATAAAGCCCATGCAGCCCCTATTATTAAAAGAATTATGACAATTATGTAGATGACCCATGGAACAGCGATCACTATCACAGCCTTGTAGAACTTCAGATCATGTATTTTCTCCAGTCCCTTGGCAAACAAGTAAAAAGAGTAAAGTAGGGCAAATATGTTTAACACAGGTATAAACAGAAATATCCCGGGTGTAAACGAGTATATGAAAGGTTCCAGGGTTTTCTTGAAACCTCTCTTTTTAAAGAAGATGTACAGGATCGCATGATATACAAAGCAGTAAAAAAGCAAAACCGGTATCCCGGTTATAAATCCGTAAAGGCTTTTACCAAGCTCCTGTAGATAAAATATTCCAAAAGGCTCTATATTACCGGTTATATTGCCGTAAATAAGATACAAGATTATTGCACCGATACAGTTTATCAGATACAATGCAAATAACGTGGTAAAACCAAACTTTATGAGGTACTCCGTACTTTTTTCTTCTATATCTTTACTGTAGAACTCTTTTGGATGGATTAAAACCTTCTTTGATCTCTTGAACCAAACCCTGAGCCAGTCCTTGATATCTTCCATAAGCTACTTTGACTGATTTCTGTATAAAAAATTTTGTAAGTAATTTTAAGGCATTAGAAAACCATTTTCTGTAGATCAGGTAGAATTGGCGCTCTGAAAAATTTAAAGAAAGGGTTATATATTGTTTATATATGGAAAGAGAGAAGAAAAAAACTGTTGTGATGGTTGCATCTACATTGGTGTTAATACCGGTCTCTATACTGTTATCGTTTCTTACCGTTTTAACGGTCTCTATCAAACTTGAGGTCTCAAGTTACAATCCTTCTTACTTCTTTTACCCCACAATAATTATATTTCTGGCAGGTATTTTTTTCGTGAGAACTAACCTGGACAAAATAATAGACAAGAAAGATTCAGGAACTACAATTCAGTAAAGGATTTGATCTAAAGGAACAATTTAACCCTGTGTTAATGGCAAGTTTTAAAGAAAAAACAAAGATAACGGTTTGGGTCTATGGATAGGAAAAAAATATAATGAACAATAACAATTTTTAAATTCTCAATATTTTTTTGGGCTTTAAAACCCTCTAAAAAATATACTAGAGCCTCTAAGAAATAGATTTTTCATGTTTCTAGGTGTTCTAGTAATCTATGCCATGGATGTATAAAGATTTGATGATTAACTTTGTGTGTGGAAGTGGAGAGAACTCTTTCGGTAGATGAACTTTTCGAAAAGATCAGGGATTATGACCTTGTTTTCACAACAGAGGCATCACTGATGGATGCTCTCAATGTCAGAATCGAAAAACCTGTTTTCCAGCCTCCTGCAACCACGCCAAAGATTCACATCCTTAAAAAACACCAGAACCAAGGGCTTCTTGGGGAAAGAGAACTATTCATACAGATTGCCAGGGAAACAGACATACCGTGGAAAAAAGCTTCGCACATACTTGAGAACATTATCGAATGCTGGAAAAATACGGGAAGTCCGGAGAACATTAAGAGATACGGAATTTTTGAACAGGAAACACTGGAAAAAATACTGAAAGTCATAAATTCTACAGACAACATCTTCTCATGCATGTCAGAGGCAGAAGTCGATGAAGAGCTGGATGTAGCTGTGGTGAACTTCCATCAGTTCAACGAACTGGATAAAAAAGTTCTACCCCAAAAATATGATAAAATAGAGGTTTTCAAACCAGGGAAAAAAGTTCTTCCAAGTTTTAAACTCTTCGAATCAAGGAACGAGATAATCAGAGCTGTGAAAAACAACATAAACCAGGATAATGCTCTGGATGTTGCGGTGGTCGTGGAGATCGGAAGCCCCTACTCGGCACTGATAAAATCCGCATTGAAATCAAAAAACATCTCCGTGATGAGGAGAAAAGAACTATCTGAAGACGAAAACCTGAGGACGTTTATAAGCTTTCTGAGGCTTTCCACCTCTGCAGGAAAAACTAAACTTGGTAACTGCCAGCCTGTGATGAGAAAACTGGGGATACATATTTCTGTAGAGAAGAACGAGAAATACATTGAAAACGTGGAAAACCAGGAAGTGGAAGAATTCAGAGATCTGCTGGAATCTACTGAAGACTCCACGGTTGGAGAAGCACTTGAAAACATCGAAAAATATACAAGGACAAATCTTAAGAGAGAATTCAAAAAACTTGGTATAATGGGGGAAAAGGTCTCGTCCGAACTTGTCAACAGACTGGAATACTACCTTAACACATACACCGTTGAAACAGATTCATCAGGTAGAGGAGTACTTATAGCCGATGCAAAATCCTCCGCATATATCGACAGACCTATTATATTTTATATCGGGATGGACATGGGCTGGGTCCCTGAGATTTCTGAGAAACCATGGATAAACAGAGATAAAGAGGAGGAAACCGGTTTCAAAAACTTCAAAGCCCTGATACAGAACGGAGAACAGCAGCACTTTCTTGTGCAGAACTCATCGGTAGATGGAGAGATAACCCCATGTATCTACATCAACGAACTGGTGGAAAAACAGTTCGAAACATTCAGGGATCTGGAGCACGAAGGATACAATTCCGAAAAAACTGGGGAAAGACATGGATTCGAGAGAAAAGGTTTCAGAACCCGGATAAACCATGTTGATAAGATAAGCAAGTCTTCGCTTGACAAACTGGTTAAATCGCCTAAGGAATACCTTTTCAACAAACTAACAGAAACAACTGAAAACCAACACCTTGCAAAGGGAAATATCCTACACGACTTCGCCGAGTTCTACGTCAACCACACGGAATTTGTGGAAGAAAAAGGAGACCAGGTATTTGTGGACTTGATGCTGGAGAAAATGAAAAGCTTTTTGGAACCCAATGAACTTGATATACTTGAAACAAAGTTTTATATGGCTGTAGAAAGGATAAAGAGGTTTCTGGAAAAATACCTACAAGAAGAAATAGATACCGAAGGATTCAGACATGTTGATTTCCACGGAAAAAACGTTTTCGCCGAAAAATTCAACAGAGAGATAGACAGAGATATTACAGAGGTGTGGTTCTCGGACAGGGAACTGGGGATGAAAGGAAAAGTCGATCTTTTACTCGACACACACCACCTGGTGGACTACAAGACCGGAAACATGAAAAAAGCCTACGAGGTAATAGAGAACTCCTGCATACAGGTTCTTGAAGGAGAGCCGAACTTCCAGGCATTGATGTATCTTTCTTACCTCAGGAAAAAAAGACAGGAAAAAAGACTTGAGTTCACTTTTTTCCACGTGTTCGAAAACCTCGACGGGGAGATATCAGGCGGTTCAAGTATAGAGGAAGACCTTGTGAACATAAGATACCATCCGATAAGTTTCAAAAAGTTTGTAGAGACCAGAGATATGTTCGATTTTATCATGAGAAAGAAAAACGGAGAAGAAAAAGTCAGCGAGAGCAACGACCGGAGAAAGACACTCGAAATAAGGATGGGATACGAGGACTACAAGGAGTTCTTCGAAGAAAACAGTGTACCATTCAGGTTTGAGAAAGACGGGATAGAAGACTCAGAGTTCCTGGAGAAGTTCATACAGTTCTGCTCCCAGAGAATAGGGGAAAGGTACAGTTACGTCGAAAAAGGCTGTGAATCCGCCTTGAAAAGGATAGTGGACTACGGAAAATCCAACTACTTCAAACAAGACCTTGACAAGTTCGAAGATTTTGTTGAGAAACAGCTGAAACTTTTGAACAGCTTCATGAAAAAAGGTTTTCCCGTGGACAACCCTGAAGTCGAAATAGATATAGAGGATGTCAGACTTTATATGGAGGACTTGATACCTAAATGACCGGAATAAAACTTAACAAGGAACAAGAGAAGCTTGTGGAGAGTCATGAAGGTATTTACCTTGTGGATGCGGGTGCTGGTACAGGCAAGACAGCGACCGTTACCAGAAGATACGCAAAGATATTGGAAGATAAAGACGTGGAGCCTGGAGATCTTCTTCTATTAACCTTTACCAACAGTGCCGCGGAGGAGATGAGAGAAAGAGTGATAAACCACTGCAGCTACGGTCTTAAGGAGTTAAGAGACGCCCCGATATCAACCTTCCACAGATTTTCGAAACAATTACTGTCGGAGAAAGGGTTTGAGGCACCTGGATACATAGGTATAAACGACACTATAACAAGTTCGATCGACGTGGTGGAGAACAAGGTGCTTGAAAGACAGAGATTCAAAAATTTCCTGAAACACTTCAGAGAAAAAAACAAGGAATACAGTAACATTTTAAGAGCTTTAAAAGATGAGAACATCCTAAAAATTTTAAAAGAGCTCGCCTCACGGGGTATAATCCCGGAAATGAACGGCTGGTACAGAAACACGGGCGAACACCTTGATGGAGACTTCGAGGAATACATGGAAAAGATAAGGAAGATGAACACCCCTGTAGGTAACAGTTCCTCTGAATTAAGATCCAGAACATCAAACATTTTTAAGAAGTGTCTCCCTGAAAATGCTCCGTCCAATATTGAATTACGTGGACAGCCATATGTTGACAAAAAGATAAACGAAGATTACGCTGTGGAAGCATTCAAAGAGGACAGGGATGAGCTGAAACATTTTATACACGATGTCTACTATAGATACATGGAATACTGCCTTTCCAGAAACTATCTGAACTTCAGCTTCCTGCTGGTTTTTGCCTACGTATTATTGATGGAGAACAAAAAGGTAAGAGAGGATAAATCATTCAGCTACACGTTTATAGACGAGTTCCAGGACACAAATGAGATACAGTTAAAGATTGCAATGCTCCTGTCAAAAGGAAACATAGCAGCTGTCGGGGACTGGAAACAATCTATCTACAGCTTTCAGCACGCAGACGTCAACAACATAAAAAACTTCAAATCCCGTATAAAACGTTATAAAAGACAGCTGAACTTTGGAGAAAAAAGGATAACATATGATGTAGAAAATGTAGTTGAGATACCTCTCAGGATAAACTACAGGTCCACAGAGAAAATACTGGAGTTCTCCCGGGACAGTCTTGTATTACCTGGTAAAAAAGATGAAAAGATAGACAGGGAGGAAACCATCAGGGAGAGTGTTTCTCTTTTACCTGACAGAAAACAGGAAGAAAAAAGGGATTTTGTAACAAGGATAGAGGCCTTCAAGAGCCAGGAGGAGATAGAAGCAGTTCTTGAAAAGATACAGGAGATAGAGAACAATCCGGAATACGAGATAGATGACGGTCTACCAGGCTACAAAGACATCGCTGTTTTCACCAGAAACAGGAAGTTTGGTATCGAGCTCTATCATAGGGCTCAAGAGTACGGTATACCTGTGGGATACGAAGGAGGAGTTGAACTTTTTAGAACAAGGCCTGCTATACTGTTACTCGCCTGGCTCAGGATAATGGATTACAGAGATTCAAAAAAAGGTTGGAGCGTGGTACTAGAAGAGGCAGGTTATGACTTCGGAGAGATGAAGAGTATACTCGGGAGAAAAAAATATCCGGAAGACATGGAAGAATTCAGGGAGAAACTGAAAGATATAGGAGATATTTCCGCCGTCACGAGAAAAGTCCTTGACAGGTATGGTATAGACAATGCTTTCTCCGACAAACTTCTGGAGGTTTTGCAAAACGTTTTCGAATCAAGTCTGAAGAACTTCGGAGACATGATAGACTTTGTGGTTGAAAGCATAGAGAGCAAGGCAAGATACGAGGTAGACAACTCAAGAGAATGTTCAGTTACAGTACAGACCATACACTCCGCAAAAGGACTGCAGTACCCTATAGTTTTAATCGCCAATATTAACACAGACAGGTTCCCGTCCAGTCGGACGGACAGGAAAAGAATAATTTACGATGATACGGTAGGATTGAGAATGAAGAAGTTTTATGATCCCGATAATAGGTACTGCTTCGACAACTGGAAGGCACACCTGGTATCAAAAGTCATATCGAAAGACTATGATGAGGAAAGAAGGCTGATGTACGTTGCCATGACAAGAGCGGAAAACCATCTATTGTTCTCCGCCGAGGAGGGAAAACAAAGCACTTTCTTTGAGAACCTGGAGCTTGAGAAACAGTTTAAAGATCCTGAGCCTGAAGAAATAGAAGAAGAGGTAATAAAAAAGAATAAACTTGAGGTTGATGTTCCTGAGATAAAAGTGCCTGTTAAGAGATCAGTACACTCTGTAATGGATCTTGATGAGACTGCGGTTGGTAGAGGGTCTGAGTTTGGTACTATGGTTCACCGGTTTGCTGAGAGATATGCAAAAGGCGAAGATGTTGAACCGAGTAATAAAGATGAAATACAGGTTAAAGAATTCATAGACAGTCTAGAAGGTGATTTAAGACCGGAGGTACCTATCCTAGTACCTGTAGAAGAAGATGGCAGGAAGGTTGTATACAGTGGTGTTATAGATCTTTTGCACGTGAAAGAGAGTGAATTAGAGATTATTGACTGGAAAACCGATGTTTCAAGGACCAATCATGAGGAGTACAGGAAACAATTGGAGATATATGAGCTAGGTGTATCTGGAAAATTTGTGGATAAGAAGGTTTCTAGCAGGATTTTTTATACTAATAGAGCTGGTGGCTAGAATTATTTAGAGTTAACAGGTTTTATTTATATAATCTATATTTATTTCACTTACTTTGACTTTCATGAATTTTGACATAACTCAATTATTACTCCTTCCGGATCTGTATATCTAAATCCCTGTCCTCCGGCTGTTCTCCTGTCTCAAGGTGTCCTCCGGGAAACTCCAATTTCTTGTTGGTGCTGTCCTAGAGAACAAGTAGCTTTCCTTCTGAGTTTAGAATTAAAGCTTTCTGAGTTACAAGTACGGGCTGTCTGCTCTTTCCCATTTTTTTTGGGAAAAAGCTATCTTTATCCAGGTAATACTTTTTCGAAATCTTTATCGTCCAGCTTATCTATGATAGCATAGAAAACTTTGTTGGACAGTTCCCTGTCCGTGAATGGATGGTCGTGCATCATAACAATGTCGTTAGAACCTTCATAGTTCAGGCCCAGCCCTTTTTTAGGTTCGTTTTTGTCCATCCTATCAAGCAGCTCTGTATTGTTTCGGGCTTTCCTTCCCGTAAAAACTTCCAGTCCTTCGTATTAAAAGTACAGCTCACCCCGATCTTCACGTGGTTGCCGGATTCAAAATACCAGTTGTAGTCTATACCCTCAAAGTTGGGACTGTTGAATTCTTTTTCCCTGAGATACTTTTGTAGCTCATTTATCCTCTTCCAGGTCCCACCCCTATTCAGGTTTGGGAACCTGATGTATTTCCCGGGTCTTTCAAATTTTATTTAAATAAATAATTCCAATTTTAAAGCAGCAACAATATTTGTTCTGTAGCATCATTTAAGAGAAATAGTTGGAGTTGAAACTAACAGAGATCACTGAGTTTTTGCACTGAAGCTTTTCCCACCAATTCTTTACACTGTGTGTTCCAGAAATTAGATTCAGAAGAAAACTTTAAATTATTTTATAAACCTATATAAATATTTTTTACGAATTTTTGAAGATGAGAGTGAAAAACAAAACTCTTTTGGTAATGATAATATCTTTGTCTATTCTTTCTTTTTCCATCCTAAACTCCCAGAACGCAGTTGCCCAGGACAACTCTAATGAAATAGAGATGATGTAAGCTTTTACTCTATACGCTCCAACCACTCCCAACGCTTCTCTAGAATTTTATGGAGAAAGAGAGGTCGGGATATTATCAGAAGTTGAGGTAAATGAATCAATAGGAGGATCGATAAATTTTGTAATGGATCAGCCACTTTCTAACCTAAATGTAGATGATATGGAAGACATAGAAAACCATTACAACGATAAAGGAAAGACAAACATCACTGGCTACATAAATGAAAGTGCAAAATATCAAAAAATTGAAGCTTCACCTTTCAACCGGACCAGTAAAGACTTCGGATTCAACACCTCTGTAGAAGTCAATGAATCTGCTTTTGATGAGGAAGGAGTGCAGGAAGTTGATATCGAGGTAGA
>JALDAH010000071.1 GCA_022729275.1 Candidatus Nanoanaerosalina archaeon | reverse complement strand
TTTACGTGGAGATGTATGATGATCCCAAGAAGAAAAGGATTTTTTACTTTTCTCTTTAAGAAACATGAGGAATTTTGTTTCAACAGGTTTTTTTGAGTTTTATCAGCGTAATACTTAGATCAAATACCTAATCCTTCAACCTGAAGACATATATCGTGAGTAAAAATAGAGGTATCGTGATATAGAATAGATTCCAGTTCAGTGGCTGGTTGAATAGTATTATAGATTTTGTAGCTTCTATCTGGTGATTTAATGGTAGTATTCTGATTATGGACTGGATGATATTAGGCATATTCTGTACAGGGAAGAACAATCCTGATAAAAGCATGAGAGGAAAGGATATGAATAATGACATTAGAATAGCTACACCCTCATTATCAGCGAGATTACCGATAAGCATACCGATAAATGAGTTAGTTACTGCTATCATCAACAACAATTTGATTATCTCAACTATGTTGAAACTG
Source organism: Candidatus Nanoanaerosalina archaeon (assembly GCA_022729275.1). Taxonomy (GTDB): domain Archaea; phylum Nanohalarchaeota; class Nanosalinia; order Nanosalinales; family Nanoanaerosalinaceae; genus Nanoanaerosalina. The sequence continues at coordinate 2,113 of JALDAH010000071.1, read as the reverse complement.
AGAGAAGCACCAGCTAAAATGAAAACTCCATACAAAATTAGAAAGATTATTGTGGTCAGTATGAAGAAGAAAAGTATCTTTGAAATTATATAGGTTAATATACTGGTTGAAGTCTTGACTTTTGTTATGAAACCGTTCTTGTAGTCATAGATGATGGATACAGATGTTAACATCAGAATAAGGAAAAGACTGATTATAGGGAATAGAAAAGCTATAGAGATGTATCTTAAATCCAGTTCTTCATATATGCCTTGACTATCAGTTCTTATAGGATTTATTAAGAAATTAGTATTGAGTTTTTCTATCCGTTCAAGATCTTCGTCAATTTCTTTTATCCTATCACTTATAGGTCCAGGGATCTGTTGAGAATCATCAACAATACCTATACTTTGTCTGGCGATAGAAACTCTTCTCTCTAATTCTTGATTTAGTTCATCTATAATTTCTCTCTCGTAGGGTTGTAATGTAGAATCCAGACGCCAGTGAACCATGTTTGAAAAAGCTATATCAGTGTTGTCGTAGTACATAGTTATGTAGGATTGCTCCATGTTTTCTATCCTTTCAGAGAAACCCTCATTGATCTCTAGACCGAGTGATAACTCACCATCCCTTATCATATCTTTGAGATTTTCGGTACAGTTTGTTCGGTTTAAAACCTCTATATCAAAGCTTTCAAGACTGTTAAGCACTCTTTCAGTTTCAGGGTTCTGATCATAATTACAGATGCCGACATCTATCTCAGCAGAGGTTGGTGACATTAGGAAGAGAAAAAGACCTGCTATAATTAAAGGGAAAAGTAAGAAAATATACAGATATTTCTTTCTATTGTAGAACAACATTAGGTCTTTTTTGAGGTGACCATAAAGTTTTCTACCATAATACAAGGGAAGTTTAAGTTTTTCTTTCAACATATCATCTCTACGTCTTCAAAAATATTTCGTCAAGGTTTGGTTCCCGGTAATTTATCATATTATCTTTAAGACCTATCTCATCAAATTTTTTATCCAGTTTTTCCTTATCCTTCTCTGATTGCAGGGAAAACATACAGTGTTTCCCGTATTTCTCGATTATATCGATATTTTTCTTTTCACAGTATTCCTTGAGTTTGTCCCATTTGTCCTGTGCCAGCCAGGAGAACCTAACTTCGTATATATATTCTATATTGAGCTTGTTTTTCAGTTTCTCCGGCTTTCCTTTGAAAAATATTTTGCCTTCCTTTAGTATGATTATCTTGTCCACATGTCTCTGTATCTCGGTTAGAAGATGGGAAGTCAGTATAACAGTTTTACCTTTCTTTCTTTTGTTTTTGATGAAATGCCACAGAAGCCTTCTGTTCTTGAAATCAAGTCCTACGAAAGGTTCGTCCATAATTATTATATCAGGGTCGTGTAAAAGTGAAAGTATTATACCTAGACGTGTTTTTTGACCTCCTGAAAGAGACGGAGGTTTCTTTTCAAGATCGATATTTAATTTCATTTGTTTCATGAGGTCTTTAGCTCTTTCCAACGCCATATCCTGTGATATAGCATAGTTCAGTCCCGATATTTTGATATTGTTTTTTATGTTGAGATCGGGGATGAAACCAGGTTCCTGGGATACGAACCCAAAAGAACTTTTGCTGAACAATCTTCTCTTACCGTAGATACGTATCTTTCCTTCGTGTTTCTTCGATATCACACCGGCTATAAGCTTCAGAAACGTACTCTTACCGCTACCGGATTTGCCTACAATAGCGTATATCTTTTTCTTCCTTGTTTTCAGATTTATGTCCTTTAATATTTCTTCATCAGTATAGGAGAATTTGACGTTCTTGCTGGTCACTGGTTTTCTGCTTTTCTTGAAAAATTCCTTGATCCTCTTCAACATAATTTAAAAGTGGTTATAAAAACTTTTGAATGTAGTGTTTTCTACTGAAAAAATAGCGCACCCATTGATTATGAGCGGATTTCTTGAACCGCATTTATAAACAGCTTTATAAAGATAAGAATTTTTTTAAAAAATATGTTTGGAGAGATGCACAACATTTTTATCCTGCCGTTCATGGTCTTGTTCGGACTTATTTTCTCATTGGCAGGTCTTCTAGTAGTGATATATGCTATATATGATGTTCTTG
>JALDAH010000044.1 GCA_022729275.1 Candidatus Nanoanaerosalina archaeon | reverse complement strand
AAGGTGTTTTTGATGCCCCGACCAAGAAGAAAAAGATGCATACGGAGAAGACCGGAGTGGAACATATACAAGCCCAAAGGAGTACCTCTGTCGAAACTCGAGCAAATAAACCTGAACTCGGACGAACTGGAGGCTCTGAGGCTCAAACACAAAAAAGAAAAAAGCCAGGAAGCGGCGGCGGAAGAAATGGATGTCTCCAGATCCACTTTTTCAAGGATACTCTGCGAAGCCAACAAAAAAATAACAGAGGCACTGGTCGAGGGCCACGCACTCAAGATCGAAGACCCCGAATACGTAAAACATGTTAAACCCCGAAAAAAATCAAAAAGAGGTGTTTCAAATGCCAAGAAGAGACGGAACAGGTCCGATAGGAAACGGCCTAAGAACAGGTAGAGAACTAGGTCGCTGTAAAAGGTTCGAAAGCCCTGGATCCACAGGACGGAGAATTCAAGGGAGATAATTGAAGAAGGAGAGAAAAAGGAAAGATACAAGTTCTTTGATGATGTGTATAACGAAGGTCAAAACGCTGTGCTTGGTAACACCGACGAGCTCAATTCTTTTGTTGAAGACATAAGGAACATGGCCAGAGGAAAAAACAGTATGGATAAGATGCTTTGGGTTGTAGGCCCCACAGCTACTGGAAAATCAGAGCTCAAGAGATGTCTTGTCAACGGTCTGAAGGAGTACTCCAAGACGGATGAAGGAAAGAGGTACACATTATCGTGGAAGGTCGAAGGAGGATCAAGTACAGGTAACCTGGGATTTGTTAACGATGATGTTTATTACGAGGAAAAAGGAGAGTGGATCAAGAGCCCTGTACAGGAAAATCCTTTAAGGATTTTGTACAAGGAAGTAAGGAATGAATACCTGTCAGATATAAAGGAGGAAACCGGACAGAAGATTGATATTGATGGTGATCTTTCACCTTTTGACAGATCTTTTTTGAAGGAGAAAGGGGTTGAAGGATACCAAGAGATTTTCGAATCGAAAAAAGAGCTGAAGGTTGTTGATTATGTCATGGACAGAGGTCAAGGCATAGGTATACTGCAGTCTGAGGATGAGGGGACACCGAAACAGAGGATGATAGGGAAATGGTCTAGGAACCGTGAAGACGTCAAAAGGTTTGGATCAGGCGACCCAAGAGTTTTCGAATACAGTGGAGTATTTTCCAAAGGCAACAACGGATTAACAGTACTGGAAGATGTAATTCAGTATTTAACAGGAAAATCTTTAATTGAAAGAAATATACCTTTTGAAGGGTATTATGATGGTTCTATAGAGTATTTTGAGCACAACGATATAGATGTCTCTGTGGAACAGATCTTGGATATTGATTACAATACTCCTAGAGAACTTGAGAACAGACAGCTGAGGAACAAATACATAGAATCACAGATAGACAGAATTGAAAGAGTTTCTTTTATTGAAAAACCTGAAAATCTAGAGGGATACATCTACAAAGAAGATGAACCTGTTGGGAACACCGTGATGAGTGTAAGATATTTCTCTGTGGAACCTGAAAAGAAAGGAGTTGAAGATGTTGATATGTTTCTAAAAGTAACGCCCCGTGCTTTTGAACTCGGAAATCAAGACGAGTTTATAAGCTCTATTCTGCATGAGTACAACCATGTCAGAGCCCTAAACAGGGTTGAAATTACTGGGGGAGACAAGTATTATACCGAAAAAGAATCCGAACTTAAGTGGAGAGATCTCTACAAGGATGATCTGTACGACCACGAGTTTAGAGATATTTACAGCGAGGTCAAGGAAAACATAAGAAAACCTGTTATGGAGATACTTGCAACAAAGGAACAGATATACCTCCATGAAAATTTTCTTGAAGTAACAGAGAGATTTGATAATTCGATGAGGAACTATCAAAACTACAATATTGGAAGATTAAGGAACTCACTTGAAAGGTATGAAGCAGATGAAAGACTTGTAGAAGAGCTTGAAGCGTTGGTACCGGAAAATTGATGCTGTTTTTACAAACCGCATTTATTCAAAATAAATCATTTTTCAGAAATCTTAATAACGGAAAATTATCCATAGCTAGAGCTTTATATAACAGTGTTATACAAATCAAGCCGGACTAGAAATAATCCGAGGTTTATCTTTTCAATGGGACAGCGGAAAAAGTTATATCGGTTGAAAAGTCAAAGGATTTCTTTGAAAATATAAAGGCAGCTGAAAAAGAGATTATAGATATAGAGGACGGTGATCACTGTATAAGTAATCAGTATAAGGAACTTATGGGAGAGATAAAAGAAAGATTGTAAAGAAGGGAATGAATAAATCAAAATAACTAATAATTTGTAAAAAACCTCTGAAATAAAACGTGTCTTAACAATTTTTTAATTTTTAAAGGAAAAATTTTGGTAGTCGATGAAAAAAATTTACTTGACAATAGATGAATTTCCTTCAGAAGATGGTCTGGATAAGTTAAATTATTTGGAAGAGAAAGATATGCCTGCGATACTCTTCTGCAGAGGTGATGCTCTTGAAAAAAGGCTTGAATACGCTGTTAAAGCTGTAAAAAAGGGTTTTATACTTGGCAACCATACTTATTCTCATCCTAATACAGGTAAAGCTGATATCTGAGAGATAAAGAATGAAATAGATATGACTGAGGAATTTCTAAATGAAGCATATAGGAGGGCTGGTGTGGAGAGATCAGGAAAGTTTTTCCGTTTCCCTAATTTGAACAGAGGTGGAACGGAAGAGCGAGAGAAGGAGCTTCAAAATTATCTGCTCGATAAAGGTTTTTCCAAACCAGGTTTTGAAAATATAGGTTATGACTGGTATTACAAGTTTGGTGAGCATGAGTACGTTGACGTGGGCTGCACCTTTGATACTAAAGACTATATGCTGTTCGAAGAGGGTGAACCTGACACTATAGATGAGTTACTTGAAAGATTTGAAAGGGATGAACCTGGTAAAGGACTGGGTCTTAACTATGAGGGTTCTAATGATATACTTATGATGCATGATCATCCTTTTTCCGACAGAGAGCTGTCTAACAAAGCTTTTTATGCTATCATTGACCGGTTGGATGAGAAGAATATAGAGGTAGTTCTACCCGGGAATTAGTTTTCTAGACGTATTTTCTCAGTTCTTCAGCTATTGCGTTCCTGATCTCGTCCTCCACTTCTACATTCTCACCGTATGGTTTGTAGTGGCTGTTCCAGTCCTTGTCCCTGAATTTTTTCCCCATAAACTCTCTTTCATCTTTGTACCTGGGAATTACATGTATGTGAAGGTGTCTCACCGAGTTACCGAGCGATGCGTAGTTGTATAGGTCTGGCTGGAATGCTTTGTCCAGTGCTTTCTTTAGTTCTGGCAATACTTGGTTGTGTAGCTGGTTTATCTCTTCTTCAGTTGTTTCAAGCAGGTCTTCGACATGTCTTTCCAGTTTGATTATGCTCCGACCCAGCCTTTTCTGTTTCAGGTTTACAAAAGATGTCCAATCATCATACCTTTTTATAACATCTTTCTCCAATCCTTCCGGTTCCTCACAAAAAATACATTCCTCTTCCATAACAAAAACCTTTTCAAAGCCAGTAACCTTTCTCCTCAAGTTTTTCAAGCACTTCTGGTCTGCCCCAGTCCTCAGCAAACTCTTTCAGCAACTCCTTGTCGATATCCTTTTTGGAAAGTTTTTCAATATCCCTCCAGTCCTTCTTTCTGTCGTTGTTCGCCTTGTGGACGACAAGTTCCTCCAGGGGCTCGACATAGACATTGACCCCTCTGAACTCCTTTTCAACTTTACTGTCAAGCACTTTTTCCATTTTTCCTTCTTTGAACCTTTCTCTAGGGAACCCGCTGGAGGCCTCAACCTCTACACCTTTGTACTTTGTTTCGAAACCGTAGTCGTTTATCCCGTAGCTTCCATAGTCCTCAATCCTTCTCTCAACCTTTGTACCTAGTCTTTCAGCCAGTTTGTAAAGGTCTTCGTGTTCAACTATTAGATCTATGTCACCGCATTCTCTTTCAGGATCCGCGTATATTTTTACTGCGTAGCCCGACATTATGCAGTAGTTCAGATCTTCTAACTGGCCTATAACTTCTCTCAGTTTTTCAGGTTCCATATATAACTAGTTTAAAACCTATTTTTTAAATCTTTGAGATAAACCGTTTCTGCGTATTAAAGGTTTTACAGGTTTAAAGCTTGTTTATGTATCACAGCTAAAAAACTCGGATTTTATAAACTATTTACTGTAATTTGTAACTACTATGGGTATAGATCCTGAAAGCTATTATGACGAGCTCGGACATGAGGAGTGGGAGAGGGCTGAGCAGAACTTTGTCCACAACCTTGAGTTTACAAACACTGTTCACTACCTGGAAAAGCATCTCCCGGAAGAAGGTAAAATCCTTGATGCCGGTGGAGCTTCAGGAAGGTACGCTGTCTGGCTTGCTGAGAGAGGTTACGAGGTAACCCTTGTGGACATAAGTCGGAAACAGCTCGATATAGCTGAGGAAAAACTTGATGAGAGAGATCTCTTGGAAAAGGTTGAGCTGATCAAGGGAGATATCAGAGATCTGGGTTTTGATGATAAATCCTTTGATGCTGTTATGTGTCTTGGAGGTCCTCTTTCCCATGTTCTTGAGGAATATAAAAGAAGGAAGGCTGCGGAGGAGCTGGTAAGGGTTGCTAGAAAGGGAAGCCCTGTTTTTTTCTCTGTAATGGGTTTCTATGGTATACTCCAGTTGGTAATACTTGAAAATAAGAAATCCCGTATCAAGAACCTGGAAAAACTGGTTGAGAGGCAGAAGATAGACAAGGAACTGTACAAAGATATGGAAGCTGAACCCGAGTTTGCCTCGACATATCTGTTTAAACCTGAAGGTTTGAAACGGTTGATGAGTGATTCAGGTATAGAAGTTGATCGAGTTGTGGGTCTGGAGAACGTTACAAGTGTACTTGAAACCGAGGAAGATGAGAACAACAGGCTTCACATTGATGAGGAGATTGTGGATATTTTAGTCAACGTTTCAAAGAGTATCAGAGATGAAAAAGCCTCCGCGTATCTGTCAAGCCACATCCTAGGTTTCGGTTTCAAGAAGTAACTGATTAACGAGGTCAAACCGGTTTACAACTTATATTAGGATAAAATTTGGAAATATAGTATGAACTAGAAAAGCTCCCTGATTCTAGCTTATTTTTCTGTAAACAAGAAAATAACCTGTTTCAAATAAGAAATGCTACCACAACAAAATTTAAAATCTGTTAAAATCAATTTTTTTAAAGTGGTTTTTTATGGATAAAAAAATTGCAGTTGTGGGAGGAGGTATAACAGGTTTAAGCTGTGCCGCAAAATTGTATAATAAAGATCATGACGTAACAGTTTTTGAGAAAAATGCTGTTCTTGGAGGTAGAGGAGCAAAAGCTAACCAGGTTCTGATCGAAGGCCATGCTGAAGATTCAATGGAGCTTTTCGAAGAACTGGGTATAAAAGATAAAGTTATAGAACCTATAGATTTTGATGAGCTTGGAGCTGTTATGGATGGAGGTTTGAAATCTTTTAAACCATTGACCTTGTTCTTGAAACCTGAAGATAATCTTTCATTTGTTGACAAGTTTATCAAGAGACCTTTCTTCTCCAAGGTTATGGGTATAAACACAGACCAGGTAATAGAGCTGAAGGAAGAGTGGGAGAACTCTATGTTGACTCTGGATCCTCTAATGAATAAGATTGACGAATTAGAGAAAGAGATTGATGCAATTGTCTTCAGTCTGTATGATTTAACTGAGGAAGAGGTTGTGACTGTTCTTGATTCTCTGGATACTCCTGAGGATGAGAAGAACGCTATTTTGGAGAAGTTTAGGGAGATTAGGTCATGAATTCTGGTCTTGTAGTTTCAGATATAATGACTGAGGATGTAGTTTATTTCGGTGAGGAGGACGAAAGTGATTTAGCTAAGTTCTGTAAGATAAGGAGTATTGATTATTTGCCTTTAAGAGAAGGTTTCAAGGTTATGCGATTTGATGGCAACGGATTTAGTGAAAAGGAAATTTCTACTGACATGATTTTATCTCCTAATGAGAATATTTTTGATGAAATTATAATTGAATGTTTTCTGGAGAATTCTGGTGTAAAGTTTGTTACTTCGGGTGGTAAAGTAGTTGGAGTAGTACATTTCAGTGATTATAATTCTAAGGAGGTTTATACTGAGCTTTATAGTGTTTTCCATGAAGTGGAGCAGAATTTGAGAAGGATTTTAGAACAAGAGGAGATGCTAGAAAAAGAGTTAGGGAATGAAAATATTAATCCAAATAATCAAGCGCTTCCTTTGAGTACTTCTGGGTTTAGAAAGTTAATAGAGAAAGTAGATAGTAAGGAGGAAATATCTCTAAATTTCAAACAAGATGAGGAGATAGATGGTAAATACCAGATAGTGGTTTTGAGAAATAGAGTAATGCATTCAAAGGAAATGGTTTTGATGCAAGATGGCTCAAAAGATAAACTCAATTTTAGCAAAAAGTCCTTTGAGAGGTTTATTGAAAGATTAGAGGAGGCTTATAATGTTAAAAAAGATTTAGATGAGAAAGTAGATAGAATACCAGAACATATAGTCTTGGATTATATCAGGAGAAATTAGGCTATTGTTTTACTACTAAAGTTTTCCAGAATTTTGATAAGGCTGGTTTGTTAATTT
>JALDAH010000043.1 GCA_022729275.1 Candidatus Nanoanaerosalina archaeon | reverse complement strand
TCAAAGCTTCTTTATCTTACCTGGTTTGGGCTCATAACATGTACCATCACTCAGCAAATCATTTATAACTGACTCGACCCTTTCCTCGGAAAGATCTGATTTTTCGATGATGTCGCTATAACCAGCACCTTCACCATCATCAATATCCTCTATGACGCCCAGTACAGTTCTTTTATCCCCTTCTTTTTCCATTTCGGTATCTTCCATCTCCGAACGGGAGAAAGACGCGTTTCCAGACTCCATTTCCTTAGCTGTGTCGAACTGTTCATCGGGGTCAACATATTTTAGAACTGCTTTGATATCCGATTCATCAAAACCAGTTCCCTTCATCTCCTCCAGTATGTCTTCTTCTGATCTGTCTTCCTCAAAATATTCTCCTATTTTCTCAACAAGTCCCTTCCATCTGTTCTTTGTCTCGCGAGCTTCAAGCATGTGAAGTAACTCATATGCGATATCCCTCTTTTTAAGGAACTCTGGCTGAACGTAGATCTCATCGTCATATTTTCTTATTTTGCCCACAACTTGAACTATGTCTCCCTCTTCAAAGCCTTCCATGTCGCTCAGATCTTGAAAAAACTTGATCCTCAATACTTCTGAACCATCATCCATGGTGAGAGCTCCATAAGAAGATTCATCATTAACAAAAGTATCAACGACAGTACCAACAACTTCTGTTCTTGAAGCATTTACTCCGGAAGGAGTTATCAAAAAATTGGGTTCAAATCCCTCTCTCTTGTAGTAGTTACCATTGACTATGTCTTCCATCATCAATCTTCTTGCCGTCATCCTCTTTCTATCCCCTGGCATAACAACACCTATATTACATCAATAAATCCTTGTTTAGGCTCATAAAGTTCGCCCTCACGTATTAGTTTATTAACAACTTCTTCGGCCTGTTCTTTTTCTATACCTTCTTCCTCAAGAGTTTCTATAAGTTCTTCAAATGGTATAGGATCTCCTTTAGATCCTGAAAGGTCGTCAACAACCTTCATAATGGTCTGACGTTTGCTTCGAGACTCGGAATCCATACCGGTCTCGAGCTTGTCAATATCATATTCTCCTGACTCACTTATAACTCCAATCTTTTTCAATGAGTAGGTAAGTAGATCGATGGCTCTCTGAGCATCTTTTTCCTCAACAACCTCGCTCAATCTCATACGAGCTGAAGCCTCTGAAAGCCTTATTATTGCCTCAAGTTGCCTAGCTGTAATCGGAACTTTGGATTGGCCCTCCTCTCCGCCTGTGCCTTTCTGCCTAGTATCCACATAAAATTCTTTAAGCACTTTCTGAGCTTTTTCGGAAAGCCTGGGGTGAATATTCCTTTTAGCAAATGCAATGTAATTCCTCAATCTCTCAAGAGATACCTCTCCCTTCAAATCCTGAGGATCTGTGTGCATAGACATAATGTGATCCGACAGTTTCTGATCCCTAGAAACATCTGGTATATCTTTTACAGGGAACAAAAGATCAAAACGAGAAATCAAAGTATCTGATATCTCTATCTGTTCTGCTACAGGCCTGTAAGGGTCGAACCTACCGAACTTCGGGTTCCCTGCCGCAAGTATGCTGGTCCTGCACTGGAGTGTGGCCTGTATATTGGCCTTAGATACAGTTATACTTTGTTGTTCCATCGCTTCGTGCATAGAAGACCTGTCAGTTTTCTCCATTTTGTCTATCTCATCAATCGTGGCAATTCCCTTGTTGGCCAGTACAAGAGCTCCCGCCTCTAAAGTCCATTCATCTGTTATTTCATCTTTCATAACGGTAGCAGTGATACCGGCCGCAGTAGCCGCTTTTCCTACCACATATTTGCCTTTAGGAGCTAGATTGCCTGTGAATTTTAATAACTGCGATTTTCCTGTACCTGGCTCACCTATTAAAAGAACGTGTATGTCTCCTCGGGTTGTTGTACCGTCAGGCCTCTCTTTTCTAACTCCTGAGAACAATTGTAATGCTATGGCTTCTTTTATATGTGTATGTCCGTGAATGGATGGAGCTATGCTCGCGATCATTTTTTCTATCAAATCTTTATCATTAGAAAGTTCCTTGATAGCTTTCTCTTCATCATCATCTATCTCTATTTCCTCAAATTCTCTCTGAACGGTCTCAAGATAATTTGCCTCTATGTATAAATCGTAACGCTTTGAATCCTTTTTTATGGCTTTCTCCCTGAGAATCCCGTTTATTATCACCTTGTTTCCTGGAACAACTCTGTTCTGAAACTGTGGGTCCACAAGATCGTCTCTAAGTATAACCCCTATCTTTCTGGGTTGTTCAGCTCCCTTTATTGTTTCAGGGTTTTCCTCGACTGTTACGGTCTGAACATCCCTCATCACTTTGTCAACGAGATTAAAGCTTCTTGAGCCACAGTCACATTTGTGAGGCGTTGTTATTTTGGACGAGTCCTGTTCTTTTTCAAACCGATCGCCACAGTTCGAACATTCAAAGATTGCTGATTCCAGTTCGGGTCTGACCTCCGAAGCTCTCTTTATTAATCCTTTAACTCCCAAAAATTTCCCTATATGTTGGCTTCTCAGATTCCTTATAAACACGTACTCGGTGGAAGGCAGATTCTCAAAATGAACTAACATCTCAGATTCCACCATCGGAAGGTTTGAAAGTGCTTCGGTTGCCGCATCGACTCCTTCCTTAGGATGATCTAATAAAGTGTCAGCAACAGCATTGTCAAATTTAGAAAAATCGTTGAAATCCACTACAACTGCTCTTTCACCACAGGAAACTGCAGCGGTGATCTTTTCATCATATGCTTCTCTAAAAAAGTTTTCAAACTTCTCTACCTTTTTATGATATTCCAACTACTACCCCCTCATCGACCTTATCTGTAAAACAAAAGAAGTGGATTAATTCTTAAAACAGTTAATGGTATTTAAAAAAGAAATAAAAAAGGGAAACGGATACGAAACTAGAGCGCTCCTATCTCCTTCAGCTTATCCTTAAGCCTGGTAATGCCTCTGTTGACATCTTCCTCTTTCTTTCCACCTGTACAAACTATTTTTCCAGATGAAAAGAGCAGAAAAGCTACTTTTGGATCGTCCAATCGGTAAACCAGTCCAGGAAACTGTGCTGGTTCGTATTCTGTACCAACCAGTTCAAAAGCTATCCTGTTCAGGTTAAGATTCTGGTTCAGATGGCTTGAAGCAACAACGTTCTGAACAGTAATCACCGGTTTCTCCTCTACGATCACATCAGATTCTTTCAATTCCTCAATGATCTTTAAAACAGCTTTCTCTGCTTCTTCCGGACTAGTTGTTCCAGTACAAACAATCTTACCGGATCCAAAAATAAGAGCAGCGGCTTTCGGATCCTTTAGTCTATAAACAAGACCTGGAAACTGTTCAGGTTCGTACTCCGTGTTTTCAAGGTATATTGCAATTTTGTCAAGTGGCATTCTTCTCTTGAAATCAGTAGAAGCCACAACGTTCTCAATTTTTATCTCTTCCATTTTGGAAACACCCAATAAATCGTTACCGGTTAATTCGCCGGAGTTTTAATAACTAAAACAGACCTTTTAAAACAACCTTTATAAATATTTATATAACATAAAAAAGAAAATGTAAAAAGAAACAAGAAGATTCTAAAAAGGTTTTTCAGTTCGATAACTTCTTTAACTCTTCTGATAATACTTTATTAACTTTTGAACCATCTGCGCCACTACCAAGTCTTTTCATAACTACTCCCATCAAAGCTCCTCTAGCACGTTCTCCTTTACTATCAACAAGGCTCTTTTTATCCTCCAATACATTTGTTACAACTTTTCTTATATCTTCCTCAGAGGTTTTTCCAAGATTTTCCTCCTCAACTATCTTCTCAATTTTTCGATTCATGTCCTCTGACTTGAACCTAACAACTTCACCTACAGAATCCTTGGAAATCGCGCCATCAAAATAAAGTTTTAAGATGTTCTCTATCTGATTAACACTTAAATCCTTCGTTTCAACTTTATAACGGGATTCCACATCCTTGAGAATGTTAACAAAAAAGTTCGCTACAAAGTTTTTATCAAATTTTTCATTCTCGCAAATTTCCTCAAAATCTTCCAGTCTTTTAGAATTTATTATCTGAGATGCTAGCTGTTCTCCTATCTCCTTTGAAAGCTTCTCCTCTCTTTCATCTAATGTTTCAGGTATTTTGTCTTTCAGCGATTTGATATACTTTTTATCAGCCGTGAAAGGCCTCACATCCGTCTCTGGATACATCCTTGCGGATCCGGGAAGAGGTCTGGAATAATTTGTTGTATAATCATCGTTAGCAGATCTTGTCTCCTCAGGAACTCCCTCAAATAATTTTGCTGCTCTTTCCACAACTGCCTTCAGTGCTTTGTTTGTTTTATCATCAGGTCCTGCTGCTATACATACAACTTCGCCTTTTTCTTTATCAAGATGTTCGCAGAGTTCTTTGAATTCCTTTGATAGACCGTACTTCGAAACATCCTCATCAGTATGCATTATGCCGTTGAGTTCTTGTGCAACAGCATAACCTGCAAGCTCTTTACCTAAAGTTTTTCCTTCGCAGAGCTCCTTGTTCATAAAACCTTCCAAAGGAAGTCTGGTTGCATAAACCTTGCCTCCATCATCGATGACCGAGTCTATGATATCGTTACCAGACCCTTTAAATAAATCCGTCACATTATAAACTTCTCTTTCAAACACTTCTGAGTGTTCCTCTAACTTTTTCTTTATCTCAACAAGGGTTTTCTGTCTCTTAACTTCTTTTTCAACTAGTTTATCAAGGTTCCTAACATCTTGAAATCCCTTTATCTCGACCCTTGCCCCATCTTCTATTGAAACATTTACGTCCTGTCTTATTGTGCCAAGACCTCTTTTGACATTGCTCGTAGATCTTAAAAGCATACCTATCTTCATAGCTACTTCTTTAGCGTGTTCAGGGTTTTTTATAGAGGTGTCAGTCCCGATTTCTATAAGAGGTATTCCAAGCCTGTCCAGATCAAAAACATCTCTTCCATCTGATTTACCGTGTTTTCCTGCTGACTCCTCCTCTAGTTCAACATCAGGAATATTAACCTTCCCCTGATCTGTTTCAATGTAGCCATCAAGAGCTATTAACGCAGTTCTTTGAAAACCTGAGGTATTAGAACCGTCCAAGACAAGTTTCCTCATGAAATATATTTCATCAGGTATATCGCAGTTTATCATCATTGCGAACTGTAGAGCTGTATCCATTGCATCCTCATTTATTTTGTGAGGTGGCTCTTCATCAAGTTCGACCAGGCAACAAACCTCTCTGTAAAAGTTGTACAAGAAACTGTTGTCCTTCAGAAACTCGAATTTGGCGGCCTGATCCACACTTCCTCTCTCACCAGGCACAGGCCTCAAATTCCTCTTTATCCTTGCATCAGCTTCCTTATTAACATTCTCTGTCGGACAGTTGCAAAAAAGTTTTTTGTCCGTATCCAGCTGTTGGTGTATTTCTATACCACACCTGAAACCTAATTCATCATAATTCATCTTTATCGACTCAAAACCTTTTCATCAACCTTTTCCTCAAGTTTTTCTATCTCTATATCGTCATTTATGATCAACACATCGCTTAGAGCCATCAGTTTAGCTACACCATTGTTAATTTCTCTCAAATCTCTTTCATGAAACTCCTGACCTTTTAAATCTTCTTTTCTCATTCTCTTGTTACGCCTATTTTTTCTGGTTTGCCTTGATGCCCATAACGCCACTATTTCCATTTCATCTCCTAAGAACTCCTCGAAAACTTTTTTCTCGCTCCAACCTCTCATACCTGTAATAACTATATCCCTGCCATCCATCATTTTTTCAAGGTACTTCCTGCTAATCTTGGCTATGGCACCCATACCGTTTTTATCCCTCTGATTGTTAACAAACTCCGCTTCTTTTCCAGAAGGCATATCCCTCGATTCCATCTCTTTTCTGACCACGTCACCCATATCCAAAACAGAGAAACCTCTTTCTTCAAGCATGTTGGCTACCATTGTTTTACCTGATAAAGGTAGACCGGTCACCCCAAGAACTTTACCTGAATACATCGTAATCCTCTCTTTCTATAAATTCTCCTGCAACGTTTTTTAGAAGTAGATCCTTGGATTCTTCTAATGTGTCAGAATTCCCAAGCGCCCACATAAGTTTCACATAAGCTGTTCCGGGCAACATCGACCTTCCTGATACAACACCAGCATCTTTAATCTTGACTCCCGAGTCATATACATCGAGGTTCACTCTCCCATTGATACATTGAGAGGTCATACATACAACTGTGTCTTCACAAATTTCTTCCAGCTTTCCAAGTATTTTTTCATGGTGTTCCGTGTGCTCATCGAAACTGTTTACAGGTAAATGGCCCAGACCTGTTCCCTCTATTATTAACCCGTTGCAGTCCTCTAGCTTCTCTAAATCTTTTTTCATCATGCCGGGAACCACTTTTAGAAACCCTACTTCTTCATCCAAATCTTTCAAAAGCTCGGTTTTATCGTCGTTTTTTTGAATTTCTCCGTTAAATACCATTTCTTCTTTCTCGATATCTATCTTAGCGAACGGTTCAGATCTTATAGATTTAAATGCATCTCTTCTTGACGTATGCATCTTCCTTACACGTGTACCTCTGTGTACAAAAACAATTTTATCGTCCGAACTTCCATGCATACACACGAAAACTCCTGGTATGCCTTCTTCTATAAATTTTACAGCGGCTTTAAGATTTAGGAAAGAATCAGAACTCGGTCTATCGCTGGACCTCTGAGAACCTACAAGAACTACTGGTTTGCTAATGTTTTTGATCATGAAAGAAATGGCTGATGCTGTGTACTGCATGGTATCAGTACCATGACTTATGATTATGCCGTCAAAATCTTCTAGGTTTTCAAAAACTTTTTCCGAAATTTTCTTCCAATGAGAAGGTTCCATGTCTTCTGAGAGCATCTGAGAAATGATT
>JALDAH010000055.1 GCA_022729275.1 Candidatus Nanoanaerosalina archaeon | reverse complement strand
CGTGTGCTGAGTCCTTAGCTACTTGTTCGTACTCCGTCATGTTTATATCAAGGGTTTCAACAAAAACGTCGGAATACTCCGACAACCTGTTGAGGAGAGGTGGTGTCATGGCGAAGAGAGCCATTCCTATGAAAAGTGCTGCAAGAATCCCGAAAGCCACCTGAAAAGATATGCCGAAAGCTCCTTTTTTAGCCATTTCAAATCCTCTTTAATGCCGTCCTATATTATTAGTTGTAGGTAAGTATGGTTTATATTTTTCGAAGGTTTAACCATATGTCTTCCGATTCCTTGGTAAAAAATGCGGAACTGTTAAACCCGTTCTTTCAAAAAATCAAAAATGGTACAGTTTGAAATAGTTCTCTAACACTCCAGGATTTCCAGGTGCTCTATAATAGCTTCTGTTAGTCTCATGCTTTCAAGAAGATTTCTAAGCATTTCACATGCTGCATCCATACCATCAAAAATCATAGGTATAATTATGGCAAGGATGGTCGCAACAACTAGTATAGCTGCAACTATCTTTATTATCTGGGTTATGGGTATAGACGAAACCTGTCCCTTCTTACTTCCATGAAAAATACTTCTAATCATAAGAAATCACCAGTCCGCTATCAGCAATGCTGAAAACGATGTACAAAACTATAGCAATAGCTAAAATCGTCCCCAAAACCATTATCAGCTCTGTTATCCCTATCTCTCCTTTTTTCATCTTAAACCAGTTTTTTAACATCTACATACCTCCAAGTTCCGCTATTATACCTCCGAAAAGTGTTGTAAGTATAAGCACTGTTAAAAAGTAGAGAAAAGAGCCTGATAAAAGTATCCTTCCGATCGTGATGTTTCTCATGTCCGGGTTGTTACCTTCGGAAAGTTTTATGTAAAAGGTTCCAATTATAAAGGCTATCTGGATGAAATATATACCTACTACTATCTGTATTATTTCAGGAGGTATCGCATCCTGAAAGTTAAATATCTCGGTAGGGTCGACCATTCCACCGGCACCAATACCTTCAACAGGTCCGCCTCCAGGTGTTGCTCCTCCTATATCCCCGAAAGTTTCTCCTATAACAGCGAATGCATCTGTTATCACCATTCCCATCCCAACAGCTATACCAGAGATTATGGGTGCTAGGCCATAAGCTATGAAAACCATGGTGGATATGGTGTCAGCCATCAAATCCTCTATCTTTCTCTGTGTATCGGACATCTTTTTTAGGTACGAAGAAATCGTTTTCATGGTGGTCGATACTATGGCAGTTCCTTTACCAGAAGATTCTCTTACAGCCCTCATAACAGATCTTATGAGGTATGAAGGATACTCTCTAAGAGCTCCGTGTTCCTCGTCGAAAACCGCTTTTTCAAAAGTCATGGACATCGATTTAATGTTGTTCGAGATCTTCTGGAACATGTTCTTGATCTCCATTCCAGATGTGTTCCTAACAGCATCATCTATAGCTATTTCAACTGGAGAGCCTCTGCTCAACGCATCTCCTAAAACAAAAAGTGCCTGCGGAAACTCTGATTCGATCTCCGAAATCTTCTTTTTCATCTTGGCTCTTCCACTGTAACCACCTATCATATAAATCCCAATGGAAAAAGAAATTGAAAGAGGTAACAACAAACTTCTGAGAACTTCAACGGTAGAAGGATTGGTCGAAAGCGTTGCCTCTCCAAAAATAATTCCAAAATAGTGTTGAATAGGCCAGAAACCAAGTATAACAAAAACCAATACAGAAGCTATCCAAAGAGGAAATTCATGGATTTTTCCGCCGATATTAACGGGTAACTTGCCTTTTGGAGGTAATATATCAGATTCTATAAGTTCTGTTGATGTTGTGGGAGGTCTTGTCAGAAGAACCTGTTGCATTACTCCGAAAACAGCAAGAGGCAGAACAACGTTGTAGCCCGCGAAAAGATAGTAAACGAGATTAGAACCTCCTATAAATGCGGAGATAAGAGGAAAAAGTATCATCAATAGTACTGGTAACAATACGCCCATTCCCTGTATTAACATGACAGGGTTCTTCAGATCTCTGGAATACTCCTTCATCCTGTGCTGAGTCGAGTTAAGAAGAGAGTTTATGGCCTCGGAAAAAAGATCTTTTTGCCTAACACGGTCACCTTCTTGAAGTGCGGATTGGATAACGTTCAAGGATTCCACAAAATCTTTATTATATGGTCTCCAAACCTCTTTATAATCATCAAGAGCTTGTCTGGTGTTGGTATAATTCCCTACTTCTATATCCCAGAGCATTCTCTTGAAATCCCTTGAAATCTCACCTTTCAGGTTCATGGCCACGAACCTTAAAGCACCTTCCATGTTCGGAGAAGATCTCATGTAAATAACTATGTAAAGTACAGCCAGTATCATATCTCCAGAAGAGTTAATAACTTTCCTCCTGGCCTTTATTATCGGAAAAAAGGTAAGATAGGTAAAAACAAGAATTGGGACAACGAATGCCATAAACTTGAACAGTGTGGGTAGAGGTGTGGCCACAACTGGAAGAACAAGTATGAACGAAAACAGCATACCTAACAATGAAGCCGGCATGATAGTGTTGAGATCCACATTCCATCCCAAAAACTTTACAGAGTTCCTAAGACTTTCCTCGATATCATCAAAAGGTTTTGATTTAAAGATCCTGCCAGAAAAATTGGTGAATTTCTCGTACCAGTGCTTCTCCCTGGAGAGTTTTTCCGCCTCCTCGTATCTCCTGTACTCCCTTGATCTCATATCTTCAGATTTATCTCCATCCAGATTTCCTAATTTTTTTCCGAATCCACCAAACTTTTTTCCATCCATCTCAGATCCTTCACATCTCCTTTATTTTTCCTTTAACCCATCTATCCCATCTCTGGAAAACAGTATCTGGATCTATTGTGCCTATTTCTTCCATTACATCCTGAGAAACCATGTGGAATTTTTCATTAGCTCTTATAACAAAATTAGCTTCCATC
The DNA here is from genome assembly GCA_022729275.1 of Candidatus Nanoanaerosalina archaeon. Lineage (GTDB taxonomy): Archaea > Nanohalarchaeota > Nanosalinia > Nanosalinales > Nanoanaerosalinaceae > Nanoanaerosalina. The sequence goes on along the minus strand of JALDAH010000055.1, from coordinate 1,182 downwards.
AACCCTTTTTTACCTGTATCGTTTGCATAGTCAGCTAACTGCTTTTTGTAATTTGCTCTCAACTGTATGTTGTCCCATACAGCCTCCCAGTCATTTTTCCATTCTCTTGTGTTCGATGCGATGGAGTTAAGTATCAGAGATTCTCCGTTTATAAGTTCGTCCGTTGGTTTAAGCATATCATCCTTTGCATCGTATTTCATAAGAGGTACAAATGCGTTCTCCTTTATCGGATCATCGCTCCACTCTTTACGTATCTCAGCTATCTGCGTAACCCTCCTGTATTTATGTAGCCCTGAAGGCGATGTAAGCCTGTTACACGTCACTACTATATCGGTGGCTTTAAAGCTTGTTGGTGGAACTCCCAAGTCATTAACAACACGGTCAAAAACAGAGTATGGATCCTCTCCGTGAATAGTTCCTGCAACATAGTTAGCAAGTGCTCCAACTCTCATAGCTTCATATAAAGCCTGTGCCTCTGTAGATCTTACCTCTCCAACAATAAGACATGAATCTCCCAGTCTCAAAGATGTTCTTATAGCGTCCGCAGCTGTTAACTCTCCCTCAGTTGCTGTTATAGCTGACTGAGATTTCAACCTCTCGACGTTGTAGCCTCTTTTCTCCAGATAAGGTAGAGGAAGCTCCAGGGTATCCTCAACTGAAACTATCCTGTTTTTCTTCATCAGTTCAACTAGAGAAGCTCCTAGAAGCGAAGATTTTCCAGCCGATCTTGTTCCTGCATAAAGAACGGATCTGGCACCATCTATTATGAAGTGGAGGAGGCCTGTGGCCAACGATGTCATGTAGTTAACATCTATATATAAAGGGAATGTCCACGGTTCGCTTCTGTGCCTCCTGAAAGCGTAGGCAAGACCATCAGGTGAAAGATTCTGAGTAACAATAGCCACCCTTGCCCTTCCACCAGGAACCTCTGCAGAAGTATCAAGTACAGGGTTTGCCTCGTCCAGCGGCCTCCCGGATTTCAATCTGAACCTGGTCGCCCAGGACTCAACGTCATCTTTCGTGGGTATCAGGTTAGCCTGGCACTCACCATGGTCCGCGTGTATAACATATATAGGGAGGTTGCCCACAGGAGCATTAACATATATATCCTGAAGGTTCTGATCCGCCAAAAGTATCTCCATTATACCGAGTCCAGCTGTATACCTTGTCAGTATAGATGTT
>JALDAH010000016.1 GCA_022729275.1 Candidatus Nanoanaerosalina archaeon | reverse complement strand
AACCATAAGTATTCCGCAGTAATCGAATCAGATTTTTTGATTGTTTCAACTGGAATGGCTGTGCCTGTTAGTTCTGTGGGTGGAGATTACATGAAGCAAGAGGAGATGGAAAAAATATCGGCAAATCACAAAGGAGTTTCTGTAATCGGAGGCCCTGTAAGATTCGGAGTTTTACATGGTGGCGGAGAAGTTTCAAGGGACATACCCGATACTTTTGACTTCAAAGCGGTTGACGGAGATGTCGCGACTGCTACTTTCGACCTTCTGAATAACGGATTCGAAGGTTTTAATGAGAGGAATAGAACTAAAGAAGAAATTGAAAGATGGGCAAAGAAAGGAGCTTTTATAGTTGAACAACATCCTAACTATCCTGAGTACATAATTACTGAGATAAAGATAGGTAGGGGTTGTCCGTACAACTGTTCGTTCTGCGTCGAACCTCTATATGGTAAACCTGTTTTTCGCGAACCTGAAAAAGTTGTTGAGGAAATAAAAGAGTTGAACAAGTATGGTATAAACGATTTCAGGCTTCAGGCACCTAACTTTTTAACTTATGGTGGGGACGGTGTTAAACCAAACCCCGAAGCAATGAGAAAACTTTACAGAGGTATAAGTGAAGCGGTAGACAACCTCGAAACACTTCACCTAGATAATTTCAACGCACATACTGTTTCAGAGTTCCCTGAAAGATCAAAAAAATGCATAGAAATAATTTCAAAGTACAATACCCCTGGAGACACTTGTTCTTTGGGCCTAGAATCAGCTGATGAAGAAGTACAAAAACAGAACAATATTTCCATAACCAATGAGGAATGCTTCGAAGCTGTAAAGTTATTGAACGATTTAGGTGGTTTCAGAACTGACAATGGAAAAAGTCTGCCCAAGCTTCTACCAGGTATAAACTTTGTTTATGGTCTAAAAGGACAAACAGAAGAAACCTTCAAGAAGAACTACGATTTTTTAAAGAGGGTTCTGGACAAAAACCTGACTTTGAGAAGGATAAACCTCAGGCAGGTTTCCACACACCCGGGAACAAAAATGGAGGAATTGGGCGACAGACTTGTGAGGGAGCATAAAAACTTATTCAAGAAATGGAAGAAAAAGATAAGAGAAGATATAGATCGACCGATGCTTCAAAGAGTAGCTCCAAAAGGAACTATAATGAAAAATGTATACACAGAGTTCAGGGACGGGAAAACAACCTTTGCAAGACCTCTAGGATCATACCCTCTTCTTGTTGGAATAAATGAAAAATATGATTTAGGGAGAAAGATGGATGTCGCAATCACAGATTATGGATACAGAAGTGTTACAGGTGTAAGACACCCTCTTGATCCCAACAGTTCCAGCTTGAGGGAGTTAAAATCAGTACCAGGTATAGGTTCTAAGAGAGCGGGAAACATTATTATTGAAAGACCTTATGATGATTTGAAACATTTTTTAGAAATTTTCGGTGATGAATTCAAGAAATATTTCAGTTGATGAACAAACAAAAAGTTTTTAGTATTACCTTACAATGATAAAAATATGGAAGTCTATGAGAATTTTTTTATAGGTATAGGGGGAGGAACTTGTGCGGGAAAAACCTCTGTGGCTGAAGGTATAGAAAAACGTCTTGAGGGAAGAATAACGCTTCTGACACAGGATAATTATTATGAAGATCAACAAAATCTTTCAATAGAGGAGAGGAAAGAACAGAACTACGACCATCCGGATGCATTTGACTGGGATCTGATGTTCAATCATGTTAAAACACTTCTTGAAGGAGAATCGATAGACATGCCTCTCTACGACTTTGAGAAACACACAAGGAAGAAGGAAACGGAAACAGTCGTTCCAAAAGAGAACATTATACTCGAAGGTATCTTCGCTTTGTATGATAAAGACCTCAGAGATATGATGGATCTAAAGGTCTATGTTGACACCGATGCAGATGAAAGAGTTCTCAGAAGGGTTTCAAGAGATATAAAAGAGAGAGGTAGAACACTTGAATCTGTTATGAAACAGTATCGAGAAACAGTAAAGCCTATGCATGAAAGTTTCGTAGAGGAGACCAAGAAACACAGCGATATCATTATTCCCAGAGGAGGTTACAACGATGTTGCTATGGATATGGTTGTGAAATATCTGAAGAGGTAATTTTTCCATAAAGGTTTATTTATTTATAACCCATTTTTTTGGGATGAAGAGAAGAAAAAAAGCAATAGAAAGATGGAAGAAAGCGAAGGATAAAGCAGAAGCGGACGATAAAATAATAGATTTGGTGGACTTTTTCAATTCAAAAGAAGATTATTACACGACATCCTCATGTAGCGGCAGAATAGTTGTATGTCATACCAGAAACGATGACAAAAAGTTCTTTAATTTTCTGGGAAAATGGCACAGAGAAGTATCGATTGACGAAGTAGCTGATTCGATCAACCCTGTTGATGAAGGGATATTATGGTTCAAGATGGAGCCTTTTATACTCCACATATGCGCTAATAATATAGAAAAAGCTATTAAAGTAGTTAGAGAAGCTAAAAAATTAGGTTTAAAATCTTCAGGCATATTTCAGATAAAAAAGCGTGTTATGTTTCAGTTAATAGGTGAAGAATGGTTGTCAACACCATTAGGTAGGTATGGAACTGTTTTGGCGGATGAAGAGATGTTGGAACTTATGGTAAGAGAGGCTAATGATAAGATTTCCAAGAACTTTGAGAGAATGGAAAGACTCGAACAAAATTTGAGAGAGATTTTATGAAAATCCTTTTTTGTTTCAACTATCAATGAAATAATGGTAACCGGTTTAAACTTTCTTTGATAAATTTTGTAAAGGTGCTCCCAGATGGCTGATGAAAAAGAAGAGATAAAGAATTTGAAGGAAAAACTTTTGTTCAAGAAGGAATCCACATGGAAAAAAACAGATAAAGAGAAAGTTTTTGATATGGCTGAGGATTATAAAGAATTTCTAAAGGATGCTAAAACCGAAAGAGAAGCTTTCAAAAATGTTTTGAAGTTTGCTAAGGAGAATGGTTATAAATCACTGGAAGATTTCGAAGAACTAAAAGAAGGAGACAGGGTATATTTCAAGAACAAGGAAAAGCAGGTATTGCTTATCAAGATAGGAAGAGATCTTGAAGATGTGAGGATGACGCTTTCGCATCTAGATGCTCCTAGACTTGACCTGAAACAAAAACCTCTGTATGAGGGAAACGATCTATGTATAGCTGACACACATTACTATGGAGGTATAAAGAAATACCAGTGGACAAATTTTCCTCTCTCATTACATGGAATAATTATAGATAGAAAAGGAGATAAACATGAGATAGTTATAGGTGAGGAAGATGAGGACCCTGTTTTTATCGTTCCTGATCTTTTACCCCATCTAGGAAAGGATCAGCTCAAGAAAAAGTTAAAAGAGGCTGTAGAGGGAGAGGATCTTAACATCTTGGTGGGTAACATACCTATTGAAGAAGGAAAAGAAGAAGCTGTAAAGTTGCAGATATTGAGACATCTGAACGAAAAGTATGGATTCGAAGAAGAAGATCTGATGTCTGCTGAAATCGAAGCGGTTCCTGCTATTGAACCAAGAGACCTGGGTTTTGACAGATCCATGGTAGCAGCTTATGGACAAGATGATAGAGGACATTCTTTTGTTTCTTTAAAGGCTTTTATGGATTCTAATACTGATAAAACAATTATGGCTGGTTTCTTTGACAAGGAAGAGATAGGTAGTGAGGGGAACACTTCAATACAGAGCAGGTTTTTGGAAAAAACCGTCTCAAAAATACTGCAAAAATACGGAGATGAGAGATACCATGAAGGAGTTTATAGCTTTTTTGATGGTGTGGAAGCACTCTCAATGGATGTTTCAGCAGCTGTGAATCCTACTTTCAAGGAAGTACATGATGAAAACAACTCCATAAATCTAGGACAGGGTGTCTGTTTTGTTAAATTCACCGGTTCGGGAGGCAAGTATTCCGCAAACGATGCAAATGCAGAATTTATCGGAAAGGTCAGAAAGAGATTCAACGATGAGGATATACCCTTCCACCCTGTTGAGCTTGGAAAGGTGGACAAAGGTGGTGGAGGAACTGTGGCGAAGTTCTTATCTAGGAGAGGATCGGAAGTTGTGGATATGGGTTTTCCACTCCTAAGCATGCATTCGCCTTACGAGATAAGCTCTAAAGTAGATATATACAATACTTATAGGGCTGCAAAAGCATTCTATATTGGAGAATAGGTTCTAACCTCGACGCTATCTCCTACCTTTTTTTCCAGATAGATCTTCAACCTCTTCCGTATAAAAGGTCTTGTAAAAGGTATCAGCAGAAGGAAACCTGAAAAATCAGTTATCAGTCCGGGTGTCATAAGTAAAACAGCTCCAATTATTATCAGAAGATGTTCAAACAACTCTTTATCAGGAATTATACCTTGTTGAACTGTATTGGCGATCTTAACAAAATTTATATGGCTCTGTGTTTTATACAAAAAAGCTCCAAAGACACCTGTCATAACTATCAGTACAACTGTGTTACCCACACCTAACCTAAGACCTATCTCAAGAAGTAGATACATCTCAGCGATTGGAAGAAGTATAAACAGAATTACTAGTTTCCCAAGCATGTTTGATATATTCACTGATAATTTTCATAAAGTTGTCTATCCAATTGTTTGTTAATGGACAAGTTGAAACTTGCTGTTCTTGGATTTCTGGCACTTGTGTCGATATATATACTTACACCTTTTTTTGATGCCATCTTTTTTGGACTGATTACAGCTTATGCGTTGAAGATACTTGTTAAGAGACTGGGAAAAAAATTGAACAAGAAATTTGTGGGTATAGTTCTTTCTATAATAATAGTGGGGATTGTTTTTGGAGGTCTTTACTTTATCGTTACCCATGCATCACTTGTCACGCTTGAAATAATAACTCTCTCTGAACGAGCCAGTGAGGCTGTTGAAGCATTTTTGATTACTTATGAACTTGAAGCTCTTTCAGAGTATGTCAGTCAAGGATTTATAATCTTGGAAGGTAATATAAGAGATTTAATCTTTAGAGTTGTTTCACAGGCACATTTAATGTTGTTGAATGCATTGATATTTTTTATAGTCTTGTTTTTTTCATACAGAGATGGTGAGAAAGTTTATGATATATTCATGTCAATCCTTGAGAAACTGGATAAAGAGGACAGAGAGTTTATAACCAAAATAATTGAGTATGTTGAACAACTTATAAAAGATGTTTTCGTTATATATGGTACTTATTCCATTATCACAATGGCTATAGCTGCTATAGGGTTTTATTTGTTAGGTATGATATTTTTAGGTCATCCATTACCATTTTTCTGGTTATGGGCAATAGGAGCAGGTTTAGCAGCATTTTTCAGAGGTTTTACTTCAGCAGTTTTCCTGATACCTATAATTTTCTATTATTTTGTTATGGGTGAGACGTTGTTCGCATTCTTGTTGACAATTTTTGGTATATTCTTCCTTGCTATAATACCTGAGGCATTCATACTTCCGTATCTTGGTGCTTCAAAAATAGATGAAAGTTATCTAATATTTTTACTAGGTTTTATGTCAGGAGTCCTAGTTTTCGGTGTTAAAGGCCTTATTTTGGGCCCTATTATTTTAATAACATTTAAGCATATAGTTCAGGAACAGCTTGGACTTATTTGATGAAGAAACTATCCTATGTTAGATACTTAAATATGGTTTCAAAATTAAAAAGTGGAGATTAAGTTATATGGTAGTGACAGTGGTTATTGGTGGATTGTCAGCTTTATTGATGTTTATATCAGCTTTCTTTTTCTACATGTACGGAGAAGAGTTTTTCATAGAAAATGCTCCTGTAACCTGGAAGATTATTTCTTTAGGTTTTATTATCATAGGATTAGGCTTTCTGGGATATTTCTTGTTTACATCTCTGTTAGATACGGGTTTATATCTTGTTTTTTCAACTTTAAACTTTATAGGCGCTATAGTTATATTGACAGGTTTTGCTAAAGGTTTTTATGATTCAAAGGAGGGAAAATACTGATGGGACTTACAACGATTTTTATTAGTTTGACAATTTTTTTGTTCTTGTTATCGGCCCTGGCAGCCTATTTTTTCCATGCTGAATTTGTGGGTGGTGAGAACTTTAAGGAATGGAAACTACTTTATGTGGCTCTTGTATTGTTTTCGGTCTCTAATTTAGCATTTGTAATTGGCCAAAACCTTGAGATTCAGATATTGGAACCTGGTTCAGAAGTTTTGTTTCTCCTGAGTTCATCGGTACTGTGTGTTTCATGTTTCATGTTTTGGAATAAGTTCAGACTTTAAACATTTTGATAATAAAAATAGTTTGATGATTTCGAAGAAAGAGATAAAAAGGATAGCCAGAGAAAGAATTGATATCCTTTTTCAACAGGCTGAAGAGATTTTTGAGGTTGACAGCGATTTATCAGATAGATACGTTGAGATTGCTAGAAATATAGGTATGAAACACAATGTTTCGATACCTGAAGAGTTTAGACGTAGGATATGTAGGGACTGTAACAGTTTTCTTGTTCCTGGATATAACTGCAGGGTCAGATTGGATTCTAAGCAGAATAATAAAGTTGTAACATGCCAAAAATGTGGGAATGTAAAGAGGTATCCTTATTGATCACTATCCAAAGAAATAAACTAGAGGCAAGGAAAGTAGAAAACCTAACACACTGAAACCTGCGATTGTCGGTATCGCTGGCAGAAACTCCTTGTTAGATTTGTAGTTCATCAGGACTATTAAACCTAACATGCTACCGAAAGACGCCATCAAAGATGTGTAGACAGGGAAACTTTTTAAAAGGCTGACAGAAAATATCATGGGAGCGATCACGTCTCCTCCACCAACTATACTGATACCTTTATCTTTCTTCTTAAACTTGGCTGTCTCCTCATCTTTTTCAACGATTTTTTTGTCCTTGCTTGGAGTTTTATCAGCATATATTATCCCCATAAATGTTTCAGTGTCAAGACCACCTTTCGCAAGATCTATCATGTGGCCGGTTATAAATACTGATACAAAATCGTAGATAGCGAGAAGAAAGAGAAATATCAGGGCAGGGATGAAACCAATCATTGTTCCAAAAAGCGCACCTGCTCCGGCAAATGCAAATATATCTATGATATTTCTTAGACTTATATCCCTGGTGAAATGTCTGATAACAAAGAGCATAAGAGTGGTTATCAGAGCATAAAAGACGTTAAATACGGTTGAGAAAAAAACGAAGATAGTCAAGAATATAGCGGTGTTGAACCATATTTTTATAAGAGAATTTTTGCGAAACTTCAACAGTAGAAGCATGAGAGCAGTAGCGACACCGATCATGAACAGAAGATAAACACCTGAGATAGGATCAGCTCCTACGACATCTGTACCCTCGGTCATATATGTGGGAAGACTTTTTAGACCTGCAACAAGACCCATAAGATGACTGGTGATGAATATAAGAGGTATGTAAAATTTTTTTCTGTCCATCAATAAAATATTGTTAAGGATTGATATTAAAATAAGCTTTATGTATTACATCGGTGTTTTGTCAGGTGAACACAACAAGATACCCTTGGCGGAACTGGAGGCCGTAATAGGAACAGTTTCGAATGATTATTCAGTAATGGAGAAGAAGAATAAAACAGTTTTTTTCCGAGCAGGAGACATCGATTTTTCTAGGCTTGCTTACACCAAAGAGGTCTCTGAAATGGTCAAAAAATTCAGTATAGATTCAATACCCGATCTGAAAGACATAGATATCGATGGAAGTTTTGCTGTGAGACCTTATATCATTGAAGGAGATTGTGTGGACAAGAGAGAACTAGCTGCAAAGATCGGTGAGAAGCTTGGTGGAAAAAACAATTATGTGGATTTAGAAGAACCTGAAAATGTTTTTAGAGCATTTGTAACTGAGAATAAAGTGTTTTTATCGAGAAAAGTATTTGAGAACGATGGAGAGTCATTTGAGGAGAGAAGAAGTCATCTAAGACCCTTTTCTTCACCTGTCTCTCTACACCCAAAACTTGCAAGATGTCTCGTAAACCTCTCTGGAGTAAAAAATGGAAATTTTTTACTTGATCCTTTTTGTGGAACAGGAGGTATCTTGATAGAAGCAGGTATGATAGGTGTTAAGGTTAAAGGGATAGACAAAGATCCTAAGATGGTTAAAGGTTGTATTAGAAATTTAGAACATTTTGAAATTAAGGAAAAAGAAATTATCGAGGGAGATGCTTTTGAAAAAATGTTGACTATCGGAGATGCAGATGTTATAGTAACAGATCTTCCTTATGGAAGAGCATCAAAGAAAAACTTGGGAATGGAAGAGATGGTAAAAAACATTATTGAGAACGGTAAAAAAATTGGTACTGACAGAATAGTATTTATGGTCAATAAGGAGGAATTATGTGGTTTAAAACCTGATTTTAAATACTTTGTACATAGAAGCTTGGACAGATATATTTACATTTTGAATCCACAAAACCTTTAATGTTGATACACTACTACATAAAACATGATCGAATTTTATACACTGGGAACATCCTCCGCAGTACCAACCGACAAGAGAAATCTTTCATCTAATTTTTTGAACTTTCAGGGAGATAAGATGTTGTTCGACTGTGGAGAGGGAACACAGAAAAGTTTGATGATTCACAACCTTGGTCTGATGAACATAGACAAAATATTTATCACTCACTGGCATGCCGATCATTTTTCAGGTCTTCTTGGGCTTGTACAGACAATGGGAATGGAAGGAAGAGAGAGACCTCTCTTTATATATGGTCCTGAGAGGACTGAAGAATTTACTAAGAAACTCCTTGAACTTGGATACTACAACAGGAACTACGACATTTTTGCAGAGAATCTAGAGCCAGGGGATGTAGTGGAGGACAAAGATTTTCAGGTTAAGGCAGTGGAGACAAAACACAGGGTCACCTCCGTAGGTTATGTATTTGAGGAGAAAAGCAAGAAAAAGGTTTCAAGGAAGAAGATGGAGGAACTTGGTCTTGAACCATGTCAGGAGATAGGTATACTTAAAGAGGGTAAAGAAGTCAAGATAGATGGAGAGACATATAGGCCTGAACAGCTTGTAAGCGTAGTAAAAGGAAGGAAAATAGTTTATACAGGAGATACCGAATTTTCTGAGAACATAATAAAAGAATCTAGGGACGCCGATCTTCTTGTCCATGATTCAACTTTTACGGAGGAACTGAGGCAGGAGGGAAGGTATGGCCATAGTTCAGCTCTCCAAGCAGCAAAAGTTGCAAAAAAGGCCGGTGTAAAAAAACTTGTGTTGACACATTTTTCTAGAAGATTCGCCAATTCTACAAGAAAACTTTTGGAAGAAGCCTCAAGTGTATTCGAAAACGTTGTGGCAGCTGAAGACGGTCAAAAATTCGAGATTAAACCACACAGACCATAAAAAAGGTAAAAAATGATTATTTCTGAAAAAATCGATGAGATAAGAAAGAGAGAAAATGTTTTTTCCAATAGAGATAGACTGGAAGATGGGAAGACATACATACCTGAGTTTTTAATCGAAGAATCGGATATAGATGAGATTATAGGTGTTTTGGGAGGTATCAAACCTGTTATGCAGGATAATTGTTTTGATAAAGATCTTGACAGACTAAAGAGATCATTAAATAAACTTGAAATTATTTATGGGTTGAATTATACTATATCACCTTACAAATACCTTATCAATAGTCCAAATGACTTCTGCGAGGTTGTTGATATAGATGATAATAGAGAGGGGATGGTTTCTTTTTCGATATCATTTGAAACATCTCTGAACAGTAGATCGGAGGAATTCTTTTTGAAAAAAAGTAAGACATGGGATCGTGCAGACGAGTTCTCAAGAAAATTTGGGAAAGTTATGGGCTATCCAGAATGTTGCCTGGACTTTGGCGAGTCTTTGTCTGGTAATATTGGGAATATAGAAGCTATGAAAGAAAGTATGACATGGTCCAAGGCTCACATAAGATCTTTTCGAAACAGTAAAGATGTATCAGATATATTGAACATCTACACAGTTAAACCACTTGTATCACATGTTCCCTGCAGTCTTGACTGTAAGGAGAGCATAGATTACGCAAAAAAAATTTTAAGATTATTGAGCGAAGAAGACAGGTATTATGCAGATCTAAGAAGATATTTTTTGAGGCTTAACTCGCTTTTCTGGTTTTATTCGGAATTTTTTCTACTTGATGGAGAGAAGGAGAGAAACGAGGTAAAATACAGTGATTTCCACAAGATTTCTTTTTCGGATGATGTTTTCTATGGAGGTTTAACAGATGATTTGAGAGAAAAGATGGAAAGAACCCAGAAAATGCTGGAAAAAGGCAACAGACTGGTCATGAATAAAAATTTCTTTAAAGTTTTTGATGGAGGTAAAGAGATAGGAAGAGTGGAGAAAGATTACCCCTTTGAGAACATCCTCTTTTAATCGTTTTTATTATTCTCTTTGAGGTACCTGACAGCCTGTAAAGCAGCTTTACATCCATCTGATGCCGCTACTATTGCCTGTTCTTCTTCTATCGTTGAAACATCACCAGCAGCATAAAATCCTTCTACAGAGGTTCTACAATAATTATCGCTTTTTATCTTACCTTCATCCGTCTTATCAACGAAATTTATTATTTCCGAACGAGGTTCTCTACCGATTTCAATCATCGCACCATCTACATTTATCTCTTTAATTTCTCCTGTTTCTCTTTCCTCATATCTCAATCCCTTTAACATTTCTTCCCCGAAGAATTCTTTTGTGAGAGCTTTGTTTATTACTTCAATGTTATCCTGCTCTGGTATTTTATCGACTGTTATAGGTTCGCCTGTGAGTTCATCTCCTGCATTTATGAGATAAACTTTATTTGCGATGTTTGATAAATATATAGCGGCTTCTGTACCTGAATAACCTCCACCTATTACTGCTACGTCTTTGTCTCTGTATAACGGTCCGTCACAAAGTGCGCAGTATCCCACACCATTGTTCAAGAATTCTTTTTCTCCTTTAGCATCAAGTTTTTTGGCCTTTGTACCGACCGCTATGATGATTGTTTCGGAGAGTATGTCTTCTCCCGTGGTTCTTATTAGGAATTGACCGTCCTTTTTTTCCACCTGTTCCGCTTTTTCCATCATTATTTCAATGTCGTAGTCTTTAACGTGTTCTTCGAACTTCTCCGAAATACTGAATCCTGATTCTTTTTTGAATCCTAGATAATTTGATATATGGTCTGTGAGCATCAGTTGACCTCCAAAGTCTTCAGTAATAAGTAGGGTTTCTACATTGCTTCTGACTGCATATATCGCTGCGGAACACCCTGCAGGTCCTCCACCGATTATCGTTAGCTTTCTTTCTTCCATAAATTATGACCTCTATGTTGATTCTTATAATATTTACTTTTAGCGGACAAAGACTTATAACTATTTGTGTTTAATTGTTGAACTAATTGTAACATTAAGTGGTTTTTATGAAATTAGATGATTTTAATGAGGAAAAGAAGAATGGACAGAGTAAAAAAGGAGAAAAAATTGAAGTTTTCACAACGCCAATGTGTCCTTACTGCACCAAGATAAAAAAATGGTTTAACTCTGAAAAAATAGAATATGAAGAACACAACGTTGCAGAAAACAAAGAAAAGGCAAAAAAGATGATTGAAATGTCGGGAAAAAGAAGTGTACCACAGACAAAAGTGGGTGAGAAAATAATTATAGGTTTCCAGCCGGAAAAGATTAAAGAGGCTATACGTCAATAATTCAAACATGAAGTGTTCACAGGAACTAAAAGATCTTTTAAAAACTCTTTATAATTTCTCTCCCAGCGAATCACAGATACTTATACTGCTCTGTGAGGAAAAAGATATGAGAATAGATGAGATGGCGGAAAAAATAGGAAAAGATAGGTCAACAGTGCAGAGATATATTTCAAAGTTACAGGCTACTGACCTGGTGAAAAGAAACTCTTTTACAACCGAGAAAGGCAAGGGAAGGTATTTCAGATATTTTCTTGACAAGGAAAATGTGAAGAATAAAATCCTTGACAGGCTTGAGAACTGGAAGAAAGAGAAAGAAGAAGAGATAAAAAAGCTTTAGTCTTTATTAGATGAAATCCTGTGAAAAAGCATATCAAGAGAGGTCCATACCACTACGAAAACTATTATTCCGGAGGTAAGAGCAAAAAACTGTCTCAGTGGATTAGTATCTAACTCAGTGGTGAAATAAACAACAATAATTGTCAAAAAACCTACCAGGAAACCGTTCAGGATAGATCTCTTGATATCAAATCCATCCTCATCATCCCCGTATTTTTTGTGAAGTTTTCCATTCTTTAGAAATATTGCTATCAGATAAACCGAAGTAAGTAAAAATAGTATGGAAATATCCCAGACCATCTCAAACGTATCTCTTAGAATCAAAACCCTTATAACCAATAGAAAAAGCAAACCAAAGAAAAGTATGTAGAAAGCTCTTGAGAACCCTTCTTTTTTAAAAATTTTTTGAGAACTCTCTATTTCAGACATAGAAATCATATTTCAAGTATCTCTATCAGTTTATCTCTATCGAAACCCACAACAATTTGCTCCTCTCCATCCTTCTCCAAAATAGTTACAGGTACACCTCTCTGACCTGATTTTTTAACCATTTCTTCTGCTTTATCCCTGTTTTCAGCGACATTAAACTCCTCAAAGTCAAAATCATTGTCTTTTAAGAACTTTTTTAGTTGTTTACAGTAAGGACATGAAGGAGTTGAATAAATGTTTATATCTACCATTATTGATCACCTGTTACAGTATTATCAGAATTTTTTAAAAAACATCTTATTCTTAAAAAAATAGGATGCTATTTATTTCATCATGAAAAACCAGAAAAACTTCAGGTCCAAAATGGGTGAGGCGTTTTATTCTGATGCCGTAACCATTGTTTTTGGAAAAGGAAGATTTGTAATGGACTTCAAGAAAACAGCTCCAAGAATTGATAGGATTGGAGGAGATCAACGTCAATCCCTTATGACTGAGCATAATCCGGTAATACTGCAACCTCAAGCTGCAAAGATGATGATGAAAATACTTGAAAACAACATCGAAAAGTATGAGGAGAAGTTCGGAGAGATCAAACTTCCCAAAAGAAAGAAAAAAGAGGATATAGAAACATCAGAAGCTAACACTGAATCACACAATTACATTGGTTGAGCTGCATGGTTATAGATGCATTTATTGAGCTCGATCATGCTGTTTTTTTATTCATAAATGGTTTTTCCGGAAATATTTTTTTGGATAGGTTCATGTATTTCTCAGCATTTATCTTAATCTATTCAGTACCTTTGTATCTGTTATATGAATGGTTTAATGGTCTAACAGGAAAAAAGAATTTTATGAAACTTTTTACTGGGATAATAATAACTTTTTTATTTATACAAGGTCTTGGACACATATATGTAAGAGAAATACCAAATAACGTCTATGATACTGGTTTTGAGATATCTGAACTTACATCCTACGTCAATAACCCTTTGACTATTATCGACGGATCTCTCTTAGTTTCGGATGATTCGTTTCCCAGCAACCACATGGCTGTGATGCTAGGGTTCTTGATACCACTGTTATGGATAAAAGGGATAAGCTCGTCCACAAAGATATTTCTTGTTTTTGCTTTTTTGATGGGGATAGGGAGGACGTATGTAGGTAGACACTTCTTTTTAGATTATTTTGGGTCTCTTTTGTTTGCAGGACTTGGTTTTTTACACCTGAACATTCTGTATAGGTTTTTTGATGAGCAAATAGAGAGTATCGCAAAGTTTTTTCATGATAAGGAAGAAAAGTTGATCAGAAAACCTTTTTTAAGGGGATAAAAAAGGCGAAGCGTTTGATTTAAAAGTTTAAAGATTTACTTCAATTGTTTAGAGACACGCCCTGGTAGTGTAGTCTGGCCAATCATACTGGCCTCTCGCACATAAAACAACAAATGTGGAGCTAGCCAGTGACCCGGGTTCAAATCCCGGCTAGGGCATACCATATTTTCTTGTAATTTTATATACTGATTTTTTTAATTAATGTTATAGACATAGGCATGTTTGAGATAGATATCAAGGGCGTTTTTAAGTTAGAGATGAACAAGGCAGATTTTGTTATTTTGACAATTTTCTTTATAGTGCTTTTTTCCTTGATCGGTGTAGTGGCTCAAAAAGATTTTTCCGATGCTGAACAGGGTCATCCTATATCAGAAATAGACTTTTCAGAGGGAGAGGCCAATGATGACCTTTTGATGGGTAATAATGATATCATAGATATCGGCACTCTTTACTCCGAGAACATTAGTTCCAATACGATATTTGCGGAGGAACTTACCAACAGATATATGGAGATACATGAACAGGTCTGGTTTCCTGAGCCAGAAGAAGTACTAGTTCCTCCAGGGATCATCATGCCATTTGTTTCAGAGGAATGTCCAAAAGGCTGGAGCAACCTTGATGTTTCAGATGGAAAAGTTCTTGTAGGTTATGATGAGGAAGGAGACAGTGATGTTTTTGGTACATTTTTTGGAGAGTATGAAGGAAATAGAACAGTAGAGATACTGGAGGAGAACATGCCAGATGAAGAATTTGAAGGAGTAACAGGAGAACCATTGATGGGAGGTGAATGGGATTATTACAAACCTTCATGGCGAACCACCCGTCTCGATGTGGAGCCCAACCTGGGTTCACACAGGTTGAGAAATGATAAGACATACGGTGAAGTTGTCGACAAGCACTACCACGAGATAGAAGCTGAGATAGGTTTGGGACATGAGATAAACAATTTACAGTCCTACATAAATGTTCTATACTGTGTCAAGGATTCCTATGATCATCCACAGGAAAAAACAGATTTTGAGGGTGTTCCTGATACAGAGAAAGTCGGAGGAGGTAATTAGAATGATAAAGATAGATACAAA
Organism: Candidatus Nanoanaerosalina archaeon; assembly: GCA_022729275.1. Taxonomy (GTDB): domain Archaea; phylum Nanohalarchaeota; class Nanosalinia; order Nanosalinales; family Nanoanaerosalinaceae; genus Nanoanaerosalina. The sequence goes on along the minus strand of JALDAH010000016.1, from coordinate 3,047 downwards.
GTTTTTTTCTGTTGAATTGGATACAAAGTACGTGTTTATGATGTTATTCTCTTTATTTTTAATAATCTCTCTATATGGTGTAGTGGCCGAACCAAATTTCAACGATGTCTTCCAGGGACATCCGTTGTTCGAGATAGACTTTTCAGAGGGAGAGGCCAATGACGATCTTTCAATGGGTGGCCACAATATCGAAAGTGTTAATGAGCTTGTCTCCAATCATGTTGAATCTGGTTCACTTGATTCAGATAACATAGATGTTGACGAATTAATTATAGAAGAAAATATTACTTTTCCAGAGCCTGGTCAGGTGGAGTTTCCATCCGGAGCCGTTTTTCCTTTCGCGATGAAGGATTGCCCAAAAGGATGGAGTAATCTGTCGGAATCTGAGGGTAGAATAATGGTAGGTCTTGACGATAACTCAGATATACTTGATGTGGGAGGTGAGAAAAACGTTGGTTTGGAAGTAGAGAACCTTCCTAACGGAAGTCTGAATGCGTTTACTGAGGATGTTTCGGGAGACTTGTATTATAAACACAATGATTTTTATGCTGATGGTCCTACAAGTTTGGTTGTTTATCCTGTTTCAGGTCCAAGGGTATGGAGATCGATAAGACAGACAGACCAGATGGATGGATCTCATACACACGATATTGAATTTGATGCTGCTGGAGACGGTGTTGAGATTTCAAACCTTCAACCTTATCTAACTGTTAGATTTTGTGTAAAAGAATGAGGTAATACTGCTAAAATGTACAATTTAGAACTGTCCGATAAAGTTACTCTGAAGATGGGTAAATTCGAAACAGTTTTTCTGTTAATTGTATTTCTAACCGTGTTTTCCATAATCGGTGTCTTTGCGGAAACACCTCTGGACCAGTCACATCCCCTATATGAGATCGATTTTTCAACAGGTGAAGCTAACGACGATTTAGGGATGAGCGATTATGATATAAGGGATGTTGATTCACTGATAGCTGATTATGTTGAATCGATAAACGTTGAATCAGAATCTATAACATCTGATATAGTAAATGTAAGTGAAGAGATAAAATTTCCCGAACCGAGTCAGGTCAGGTTTCCACCTGGAACAGTTATGCCTATGGCAGATGAATGTCCTCCTGGCTGGGAGGAATTTGAGGAAGGACAGGGCAGGGTACTAGCAGGTTTGAGAGAGGGCGATGATCAATTTGGAAGTCTTCTTGGTATAGGTGGGAAGGATGAAGTTAATTTAAGTCTAGAGAATTTGCCTGAGATGACTTTAACGGGAAGAACTGAAGAATCAGATATGGATGTTAGTTATAGGAAGGCTGATCTTTCTTATACTTCAAGAGCTAGAAATCCATATGCCTCTATACCTCCGTTTCCAAGACTTGGTCCTGATGCCTATACACCGGATGATGATACAACAGATATAGCTCACAGCCATATACATCCTATAGAAATTGATATGGGTGAAGGAAAAGGTTTGAATAATATGATGCCGTATTTCACTGTTGAATTCTGCGTGCTCACATATGAACCTCCCCAGGAGATGTATGAAGGCGGATATGAGTTTGATTCATTGCCAGAAACAGAGGAGATGGATAGTCCAGTGGATGAAATAGCTCATGAGGTTCAGGTAGAGAGATGTGAAGACGATGTTGATGATGCAGAAGAATTCGGGGACTCAAACGAATTGTGCAGCGAAGGATCTGAAACAAGTCTTAGATGTCCTTACCCTGAAGACCACAGCTTTTATCATGAAACCGATAATGACTGTGTTGCAGCATACTTATTGGAATTAGGATGGATGGGAGAAGAAGTTGATGTGCAGGAAAACGATTTAAAAATCGATTATAACATTGAACCTGACCACATAGATTTAGGAATAAATATAGAACCATTTATTGGGACTAGAACTTATTATGAAGATGGTAAAGAAGTTGATATAGTAGCACAGAACCCTGATGAGATCGAAAATTATGATGTAGAGTTTTCAGGTTGGACAGGTGATAAGACTTCAGATGATCTTGAGATAACCGTCGAGATGACTGAAGACATAGAGGTAATAGCGGAGTACGAGATAACTGATTATGATTCTGATGATACAGAACTTTACTTCACCAGTGAATTAGGAGGTCAGGTAGTTGAACCTGGAGAAGGTTACTACTGGTACAGTTCAGGTTCTTCGCTGGATGTTGAGGTTGTTAGGCATACTAAGGATGAACTTGATTTCGATGGTTGTGAAGAGGAGTGTGAGGAAAGTTATATATTTGTTGGTTGGGATGATCAGGGAGAAGATAAAATACAGTATTTTGAAGAAGATGAGATGTACATGGAGAATACTTTTGAAGTACCGGATGAAGACGTTATATTAAAGGCATTATTCGAAAAAGGTTATCATCTAAAAACAGATTCTACAACAGGAGGACATGTAGAAGTTGGGAAAGATTCTATAGAAGGAATATATCGGATCGAGTCAGGAGAAAGCGTCGATATAGAAGGTGTTGCCGATGATATGTACTCTTTTGTTGAATGGAAAGGTGATACAGAAGTTTTGACAGGAAATACAGATGAAAGAGTTAATGAAGTGGTTCTGGACAGTGATACAGGAGATGCTGAGCTTGAAGCTGTTTTTGAGAGATCAGAATTTGAACTAACAGTTGATGTTGATGGTGGTGGTTCTACTGATCCTGGAGAAGGCAAGCATACTTTTGATGATGGGGAAGATGTTATTATAACAGCTGATGCTGATGATGGTTGGGAGTTTTCTCACTGGGAGGGTGATTGTAGTGGTGGTGATGTTGAGTGTGAGTTGACTATGAATAGCGATAAGGAGGTTACCGCTGTTTTTGAGGAGGAGCCCGAAACTTATGATTTGACTGTTGATGTTGTTGGTGGTGGTTCTACTGATCCTGGAGAAGGTGTTCATTCGTATGAGGAAGGAAAGGAAGTAACTATTTCAGCTTATGCTGATGATGGTTGGGAGTTTTCTCACTGGGAGGGTGATTGTAATAGTGGTAATACTGCCATGTATGATGAGGGTTATTTCATTCAACCTGTTGTTT
>JALDAH010000066.1 GCA_022729275.1 Candidatus Nanoanaerosalina archaeon | reverse complement strand
GGAGGGATGAAAGATCTGGAGGCGAAGGTTTTATCGCTTGAATCCCACATCAACGAACTGGGCGAAAAAATCGGTGAAATGGACTACACCATTGAAAACGTTTTCAGCGACGTAGCGCAACTAATGACCGATATGGATGTCATGGTTTCTGACAAGGCGAGCAAAGAATTTGTTGAAAACCGTCTTGATGCTTTAGGCATAAGAGAAACTTTTTTCGAGAGAGGTGTCGACAGGGAATTCAACCTTCTTAGGTCGAGAATAGAGGATCTGGAGTCGGATCTGCTGAAGATGGATGATGAAAAGGCGGATGATGACAGGTTTGAAACAGTTCTGGCGGGTGTGGATGCCAGGGAAACATTTTTTGAGAACAAGGTTTATGAGAGATTGAATCAGCTGGAAGAAGAGATCAAGGAGGCTAAAAAGCATTCCAAGAGGTTTGAAAGGAAGAAAGAAGATATAGTTTACAAGGGCGAGCTTGAGGCGTCCCTCAAAAATCTTTACTCTTTAAAAGAAAAACTGAGAGATGTCAGAGTTTCAAAAGCAGATAGTGAAACGGTAAGAGAATTGAAGGATGAGTTAAGAAGCTTGAAGCAATCTTCCACAGGGGAAAAACCGGTTCCAAAACAAAAAATAGATGAGAGGATCGAAGAAGTTAAGAATAGCTTCGACGAAAGGATCGAAGAGCTCAAAGAAAAGGATGAGAAGCTAAAGAACAGGGTAGAGGGCATGGTATACGAGATCGATGAACAGCTGGTTGACAAGCTTGGTGACATCAGCGGAGAAGACTCGAACAGTTTTCTTGAAAAATTCAAGAATCTGGAGTCAAGGATCAATGACATAGAAGAAGGTTTCGAGGACATGGATGACTTGAAGCGGTCGAAAGATAGTGAAAGAGACAGTTCAGAGGGAGATATCGATAAAAGGATCGAAGAACTGGAGGAAAAAATGGTTTCAAAGGAGGAGTTCCAGAAACTCTCAAAGGATGTTGAAGAACTCACAAAAATGTTGATAGATTACTTGCAGGGCTGAATTTTTTAGTTAAAACAGTTACACCTTATTTATTTATACGATTCTGAGGTAAAAAATATATTATGGAAAAATCTTACAGGGCTTTCGGAATCTTGACAGGATTTTTGGCTTTGATTGTATTCTCCACGGTCTTTCGAATAGCTCCCGAGATATCTGAAGTCGTCTTTAGAGTAGGAAGAGGTCACTCAATAGGGTTTCTAATGTTCGAAGGTTTTCTATTGGCTATACTGATGTTTCTAGTTGGGTTGCCGTTTTCAAAGCTTTTCTTCAAGGACTTAGAAGTTTTTGAAAGGGTTTTCACTTCTTTCATGATTTCATTCGTGTTTTACGGCTTTTTTTACATGTTCGCATACTTCTGGAAGGGCCTCTTCAACCTTTATTTTCTGGAAAGTCAGTTGATGCTGTTCTGGACTCTCACCATGGCTGTGATAGGTTACGGCGGTGTCTGGTTAAGAGGAGGTGATATAGATGTATGAATCCTTTTTTGCCAACATACTGACAGGTCTGAACGCACCTTACAATGTAGCTAGTATCATACCTGTGCTGATGTATATCACATTGATTTATTTCCTTCTGATATTTTTCAGGAAAGAAGATAGGTCTTTCTCTGAGAACCCGTTGCTCAGCTACCTGCTTGTAGCCTTTGTTTTCCTAGGTCTTGCAAACATAATGAACTGGGTTCACAACACATCATCCCTGACACAGATGTTCTCGGGGACAACATACTACTCTTTGAGGTACGGATTAGCGGTTGAAACGCTGAAAATACCTGGCTACGCCTTCGTAATGGCCACCATGGTAGAGATATTCAAGAGGATGAAAAGGTTATGACGGACATGAACATGCTTTTCAAGGTTATCAACATACTCCTGCCACTTGTATCCTTAGTGATGATATCGATGGCGATGAAAAATCTATACGAATACGCTGGTAGAGTCCCTGGGATGTGGAAAAGGATGTTTGTGGGCATAGGTTTCATCTTCGTGTCAGAACTTCTAAGTTTTTTCAAGATTTACTTCGGTCAGGCAGCCTACCACATAGATTTTTTCGTACAGGTTTTCCTAATAACAGGGTTGACATACTTTTTCATAGGTCTTATGCCGTATATTAGAGATATATCTGGTGATTGAATGAAAGAAGGATACAGAGAACTGATAACAGCTGTAGTAAAAAATGAGAAACGTATAGTCAAAGACGTTGCTGTACGTGAAGCCAACAGAATCGAAGGTCTGTATGTTGATGAACAGGGAAATGTAGAAGATCTCGAAAGAGACGGTTCAAAGATATTCGAAGACCTTTACAAGAGGTACAAGGAACTTGGATTCGGAGCCGCGAAGATAATAATAAAGAAAGCTATCCAACCCGTATTGGAGAAGTACCAGGATCTTGAAGTGCCTGATGAACTATCCGATTAAAAAAATCAAGGTGTTTCTCTTGGAAATAATATCTCCCACCGGAAAGATAAAGGGAGTGGAACACAAGAATTCTTTTATAGACAGGATCCTGGGACTTATGTTCAGAAAGGAGGGACGGATCTTGATGGAGTTTTCATTTCAAGACTTCTACGGTGTCTGGATGCCCTTCATGAGGTTTCCGATAGACATAGCTTTCATATCAAGGGAGAAAGAGATAGTTGACCTTAAGAAAGATGTTAAACCCATAGGCATCCCTCCCTCGACATGGAGGATTTACAGGCCAGAAAAGATGTGCAAATACATATTGGAGGTCGAGTCAGGCCTCTTGGAAGAAAAAGGTTTTTCAATAGGTGACGAGCTGAAGTTTTAACATCAGATCCATGGATCGAACTCCAGACCGTTCTCCTCTATAAGCTCTTCCATATCCTCCTTCGACTTTTTAGACGTAGAGGCTACCATCCAGTCCTCGCAGTCATCGGAATCCTTCAAAAATTCGGCTTCCTCCTTTGAACAGACCGAAAGATTAGCTTTTTCCCCAACCTTTTCGACTATCCAGTAGTTTTGTTCCGGCATACAATAGTATCATTAGGAATAGACTTATAAACCATTCTGTTAATACTTGTAAAATATCTCAACGGAAAATCCTTGAAAG
>JALDAH010000004.1 GCA_022729275.1 Candidatus Nanoanaerosalina archaeon | reverse complement strand
GAAAATAATTATCGATGAGGATAAATGCATTGGCTGCATGTCATGCACAAGTGTATCGCCAGAAGTATACGAGATGAATGAAAAGAGGAAAGCAGTGGTAAGAAAAGAAGTTAATATAGATGAAAACGAGGATGAAGCCGAGAAAGGGGCTGAAATCTGTCCCACAAACGCTATAAAAATAGAAAAATGAAAAATACAAGAAATCCCGTGGCCTCAGGAAGGTTTTACCCGGCCAAGAAAGATCTACTTGAGGAAAAGATAGAAAATTGTTTCGCCCACAGACTGGGACCTGGAAGGAACCCACAAAAAAATGGGGAAAACAGCTTCAAGGCGGGAATGATCCCACATGCAGGATACGATTTTTCAGGTCCTTGTGCCGCACATGTATACAAAAAAATAGTTGAATCCGGAATACCTGAATTAGTGGTGATATTTGGAACACTGCATACAGCCGGTTTTGATGGAATTTTTTTGGATGATAGGCATTATAGAACACCTCTTGGCGTAACAAAAAACATCTGCAGTGAAATCGATACACAAGATTTCAGGATTAGACATGATGTTTTTGAGAGAGAGCACTCTATAGAGGTACAACTTCCGTTTCTTAAGTATTTTAAACAAGATTTTAAGTTTTTACCTGTTGGTGTATCCAATACAGACCAAGAAAAAATTTCAAAGGATGCTAGAAAGATTTATGAATTACTTGAAGGTTTTGATACGATTTTTCTGGCCAGTTCGGATCTTTCTCACTGCGGTCCAAGATATGGAAACACACCTCCTAAAGGTACTGATCTTGGAGATTTTATGGAGGAAAAGGACAGAAAAGCGATAAATCATATTTTGAATAGGGAGCCGTTTGAACTCATCAAAACAGTTGACAAAAATGATATAACAATGTGTGGTGCTCATGCCGTGGCTCTGATGCTTCGAACTTTAGGAGAACTTGACCTGAGATCTGAACTTTTGAGCTATTATTCTTCAAACGATATTCTTTATGGTTCCGATGCTGTGGGCTACGCAGGTATCTCTTTCCACCTATGATTCCATGTCTATGTATTTTTTTCCACCGATATTTATCTCATAACCGCAGTTGTCACATCCACCATAACTGTTAAGATTTCTTTCTACAACTGACATACCGTTTCTTTTGATAACGTTTTTTCCACAGTCAGGACAATAGGTGTGTTCTCTCTGGTGTCCGGGAATGTTTCCACAGTACACATATTCCATACCTTTTTGATCCGCTATATCAATTGCTCTTTCAAGTGTCTCAACAGGTGTGGGCGGAATATTTCTCATTTTATGTCTTGGAGTAAATCTGGAGAAATGTAGAGGCGTATCCTTACCCAGGTTCTGTTTCACCCATTCAACTCTCTCCGTAATCTCTTTATCTGAATCGTTGAAATCCGGGATTAATAGCATAGTAATCTCAATAAAAACTCCTTCCCTTTTCAAAACTTTCAAAGCATCATATATCGGAGATTCATCATAAACTTCACATATATCCCTATAAAGATTCTTTCCACCTTTTAAATCCACATTTATCCCATCTATCTTTTCCCCTATCTTTTCCGCTACTTCTTTAGTCATGTAGCCATTAGATACGAACAGGTTATATGTTTGTTCATCTGTCTTTTCAGCGGTGTCAAGACAGTATTCGAGGAAAACAGTTGGTTCTGTATAGGTGTATGCAATACCCTGAGAACCGGTGTCCAATGCGTTCTTAACAATCTGTTCAGGTGAAACGTTGTTCCCCTCAATCTTTGACCAACCATACGATATAGGATAATTTTGACAAAATTTACACCTTAGGTTACATCCCATAGTCGCTATAGAATAAACATTTGTTCCAGGTGCAAAATGATAAAAAGGTTTTTTCTCTACAGGATCCAAGGAAGTGGTTACAGGCAAACCATAGGTCAAAAGGTTTAATTTACCTCTCAAGTTCTTTCTAACACCGCAAAAACCTGTCTCACTATCCCTAACCACACATCTTCTTGGACATGTGTTACACCTTACCTTTTTGTCCTCCAGTTCCTCGTAAAAAAAGGCTTTTTTCATAAAGAAAAATTGTTATTCATTATTAAAAAGAAGTGTACAAGAAAAAAAAAGTTTTAATGTTGGGACCTAATCTTTGAACATGAGAAAACTTTCCAGAGAACAGGGCAAAAAGTCTGTTGAACTGGCCAGAAAAACCATCGAAGAATTGCTCAGGGAAGATTCAAAAGAAGAAAACTATGATGAGAATTTCTTAAATGAAAAAAGAGGTGTTTTCACAACACTGACCAAAAATGGAGAGCTTAAAGGATGTATAGGTTTTCCCAGACCTGTAATGGAACTGGGTAAAGCGATAAGAGAATCCTCTATTAAGGCGGCTACAGATGATCCTCGTTTTTCTCCTGTAACAGAAGAAGAATTTGAGAATATATGTGTGGAGCTAAGTATACTGACTCAACCTGAAGAAATAGTTTATGAAAATGAAGAGGAGCTGTTAGAAAAAATTGAAATTGGCAAAGATGGTTTGATAGTCAGTTCAGGTTTCAGGACAGGTTTGCTTCTTCCACAGGTCGCTAAAGACAATGAATGGGGTGTAGAAGAGTTCCTCTCGAATACATGTATCAAAGCCGGTTTAGATCAAGATGCATGGAAGGATAGAAATCCCATCATTAAAAAGTTTCAGGCTCAGATATTTCTTGAAGAAGAACCTGGTGGAAAAATAATAGAGAAATGATCTACTCTTTTCTAAGAAGTACTACCCTTGATGATTGATCTTCATCACGATAATCATAACCAGAGATTTCGGAAATCTTTCCAGCGAACTCTTTAACCTCGCCGTGTTCAGGCATACAATCACTTTTAAGCCTTTTCATAGAGTCTCCTACATGCATATAACCCTTCACCTCAACAAAATCAAAATCTCCTTTCTCTATTAGTTCCACAAAATCTTCATGACATTGCATATTGTGGTTATTAACTGCTGTAACTCTGCAAACCGTTCTTGAATCTATATCTTTGATAATATCTAAAGATTCGATCATTTTATTCCACATTCCTTCTTTCACAGGATTGTTGAATCTCTCATAGGATTCTTTGCTTGTTGATTCAAGTGATATGTATAGGTTTGTCGGTTTCACATCAAACTCTTTTATCCTTCTCGGAAAAGTCCCATTCGTTACCAAAAAAGTTGAAAAACCTCTGTTGTCAAACTCTTTTACTAGGCCATCTATCTTCGGATACATCATTGGTTCACCTGTCAGGGATATAGCGACCTGATTGGGATTCATCGCCTCCTCTAACATCTCTTCAGAAACATTTTCGTTACCTCCAAAACCCGAAAGCAGTTCTCTGTGTTTTCCAATGCTTCCGTCAACTATCTTCTCGGGTTCGTCTACCGGCCCATCCCATTTTGTTGAGAAGTGAGACGTATCCCTCCAGCAGTGAAGACACCTGTGATTGCATGTAAGGGCAGGTGTCATCTGTAAACATCTATGGCTTTTAATTCCGTAGAACTTCTGTTTATAACAACAGCTTTCACGCTTAAGGCATTTTTTCATCCAGTTACAGGTTGAAACCGCAGAATGATTGCCAACTATTCTGTATTGTCGCTTCAAAAGCTTCTCTTTCCACTCTGTCGAAATCATGTTTGAACCGTTGAAAACCAAGTATTAAAACTTAAACGGATTGTTACCATAAATATTCCATGAACCTCTCTTCCGGGAATTCTTCCTCAAAAAAACTCTTGATGTAATCTGATGAATCCATCTCAATCGGATAAACATCTGCAATTAAACGACCAGGTTTCATAGGAGTCAAAAGATCTTCATTTTCTTTACCCTTATACATCAAATCTGCGACAGTAGCCTGAGATTTTTTAAGATATATGGAAGCTACCATGGCTTCTAAATTTCTTCCCTGTAGATCGAAAGCTCTTGCAAAACTTGAGTCATCGGTTGAAAAGTATCCGCATGGCCCCTCAAATAAATAAATCTTGACAGAGTCAGTAATATACCTCTCCCCAACTATATCATCTATACTCTTCTCTACATCCTCAACCATCTTCTCCACATCCATAAAATCGAAGTCTTCCTTGCTTTCAGGCCCATAAAGCGGTTCTATGATGCCGTTAAAATTTCTTTCCATGTAATCCAGAGAAAGTTTCATGCCTGAGTAGTTGGGTAAAAATTTCGAGGAAAAATTAACCGGTTTCATTGTTATTACTTAATAATTAACTACTGTTTTTTATATTTCATCCGGAAAAAAAGTGTTGTATGGATAAAAAGGAAAGATTAAAGTTGTTTTTCAAGGGACTACTAATAGGTATTGCACAGACTATTCCAGGAATTTCTGGGGGTACTATCGCATTTATCACAGGAATCTATGAAAGATTAATCGGATCAATCGATGCTATTGACCTGAATATACTATTATATATCATTAAAGGAAATTTTGGAAAAGCAAAAGAAAGTATCAAAGACATAGATTACAGCTTCTTTATCCCTTTAGGTATCGGTGTAACGGTATCCATGATTACTGTTGCCAACCTTATGGTTTTCGCTATAAACCAATGGAAAGGTCTCACTTTTAGTTTCTTCTTCGGGTTGATTTTTGCCTCTGCGATAAAAATATTTTTGAAAGTTTCACAGTACAGTCTCAAGAACTCTATGCTTGGTCTAATAGGTTTCTTTGTCACATTTTTTTTCAGTGGTATAAACCAGACATTTAACCTGCAGGGACTTCACTTACTATTCATCTCAGGTTTTATAGCTGTACTTGCCTTGATGCTACCCGGCATATCAGGATCTCTTTTACTTCTAATAATGGGACAGTACGAAACCGTTATGAACATAATAAGCAACTTTCACAGCAATATAACAGAGATTGTGGTTTTTATATCAGGGGGTCTTGTATCCCTTTTTTCAATCGTTAAACTACTTTCATTTCTTTTTGACAGGTTTGAACAAAGCACAATTTCCTTTCTTACTGGTCTGGTATTTGGTTCTTTAAGACTACCCTATATAGAAATTATTAACATTGTTCACACAGGATTAAATCCTTATTTAATGTTTTTATCAGCTATAACCGGTGCCGGACTGGTTTACTTCTTGGAAAACACTTACAGTGTTTAAAAATAAAAAGGATACTATCAAATCTAATTACATGACCGCAACTTTTATAGAAGATGTTCAGGTCTACTGGATAAACCATGCATCAGTAAAGCTAGATGGGTCAAAGAGAATCTATATAGATCCTTTTTCGGATACTTTCACAAAAAAATATGATAAGGCGGATATAATTATAGCAACTCACCCTCATTTTGATCACTTCGATCCTAAAGCTATAAAAGAACTCTCAAATGATGAGTGTGTCCTTGTCGCTAAGAAAGGATGTGATATAGGACAGTTCGACTTTGAGGCAAGAATAATTAATCCAGATGAAAAACATTTTGTGAAAGGCGTCTCGATAAAATCTATACATGCTTACAACGATAAAAGATTCAGAAATCCCGGTGAACCATTCCATCCAAGGGGTGAAGGAATGGGCGTGGTAATAGAGATGGATGGAACAAAGATATACCATTCAGGGGATACCGATATGATAGGGGAGATGAAAGCTCTTGAGAAGGAAGAAATCGATGTTGCCCTTTTACCTATTGGTGGTACATACACCATGGATATAAAAGAAGCAGTTGAAGCTGTCAAAACTATAAAACCTCATACAGTGATACCAATTCATTACAACATGCTCAGTAACACAGAAGCGGATCCCAAAGAGTTCAAGAGAAAAGTTGAAAGCACCACTGATACCAACGTCATAATTCTAGAACCTGATTCTTAAATTTGATCACCTAACAGTAACTGATTTTGCCAGATTTCTGGGTTTGTCTATTGGCAGATCTCTCTCCCTTGCAGTATAATATGTCAAAATGAAACCTGTTATTGCGAATAATATAGCTAAAAAATCGGATTCAGGAATGTCAAAAACTCCATAGAAAGGTGATGCTCTGAGACTTTTAGCACCTCTGGATTCAACTTCTTCAACATTAGAAATTATGTCGCTATGTTTATCAGGAATCAAAGATATAACAGGAGTTCCTTCCTCTATAAGTGCAAGTGTTCCGTGTTTTAGCTCACCACCTCTCAATCCCTCAGCATGAATATACGATATTTCCTTTAATTTGAGAGCTATCTCCTTTGCTATGGGAAAATATCTATTCCTTCCCAGCACATATATATCACTTTCATTTCCTATATTTCCAGCAAGAACCTTCGCAATTTCCTCATTTTTCTCTAAAGTCTTTTCGATATCTTTAACCAGTCTCTCTAATTCCATTTCTTTCCCCAGTTCTTTAGAAAGAATATAAAAAGTAAGAAGCTGGTTTGTGAATGTTTTGGTGGATGCAACACATATTTCCTGTCCTGCAAGTAGCTCTATTGACAGATCTGACTTTCTCTGAATACTTGAGTACGGTACATTGACCATTGATAAAACATCACACCCGTTCTCTTTGGCTATTTGTATTGCATCCAATACATCCATTGTCTCTCCAGACTGAGATACAGCCAAAACAACAGTTCCATCTCCAACATGTGTTTCATCGAATTCAGATGCAACAACGGATTTAGAATCAAATCCAAGTTCTCTGAATAGTTTTGCACCAACCTTAGATGCATGAAAAGAGGAACCTGAACCTGTAATAATCAACTTCTCACATGAATTTATTTCATCTGCAAGTTTTTCGAACGAATCCTTTTGGAAGGTCTTATAGGATTCTAAGAGTCTTTTTACAGCTTCGGGTTGTTCCTTGATCTCTCTTATCATATGATGATCGTACTCATCATCTAGAATTCTCTTTTCATCCCATTTAAAATCGGTAATCTCTCTTTCCACAGTTTCTCCTTTCTTATCAAAAACTTTCAGTTTGTCCTTTTCCACGATCGCTAAATCTCCGTCCTCTAGAAAAATAGCTCTTTCTGTGAAACCAGAGAAAGCATAAATGTCGGATGCCACATAATTTCCAGATTCACCAACTCCCAGTGCAAGAGGAGATTTTTCCTTACATACAAATATTTTTTCTTCAGCCTTGTTGATAACTAAAATAGCATAGGTGCCTTCAATTTTATTTCTTAATTCTTCAAGTGCTTCTAGAATTGTTTTTCCATCCTGTATTTTTTCCTCTATGAAGTGAACTGCCACTTCAGAATCCGTATCAGATCTATAGACATGATCTCCTAAATCATTCCTGATATCTTTATGGTTTTCTATTATCCCGTTGTGCACTACTGCTATTTCCCTGTCACAGCAGAGATGCGGATGAGCATTTTTTGGGGACACAGCTCCATGAGTGGCCCACCTGGTATGACCCACCCCAGTAGTTACATCATCTATTGATTCAACGTCTAAAAAAAGCTTTTTTATCCCTTCAACTTCTTTTTTACAAAAAATTTTGTTTTCTAAAACTTTTGCGAAACCTGCCGAGTCATAACCCCTGTATTCAAGTTTTGATAGTCCTTCTTCTATTATCTGACTAACATCACCTTCACCAACATAACCCATTATCCCGCACATCGGTATTTTCTGGGTTTATTCCCTATAGATAAAAAACCTTTCTAAAAAAGTTTTTAATACATTAAAAAATAATTTTTAATCGATGGCTAAACTGATAAAGAAAACAAAAAAAGGAACTTTTTCAAAGGATACCAAATTGATAAATGATTTAGATAGTTTAAACGCTCTTTCCAATCAGACAAGACTTGATATACTTGAAGAACTTTCAAAAAATACTGATTATCCTTCGAACCTTGCAAAAAATCTCTGTATCTCGGAGCAGAACATACATTATCACATAAAAATGCTGGAGTCAAGAGGGATCATAGAGAAGGTCACCGAAGAGTTCAGAGGTGGTTCACTTGCAAAATTCTATAGACCTGTAGCCGATTCTTTCGCCTATGAAATACCTGGTACAAAGGAATTACCAGTAGATAATAGTTACGTAGAAGAATATGAGAATCTAAAAAAATTCTTCAGACCTTTTATCACGGATGGAACTCTAGACATGAAAATTGCGGTTGGTTCACCAGATCCTCATGGTCCCAACCAGGTAAGGGGAAGAGATGGACATCTTGCAATCGACCTAGCGTGTAAACTTGGTAATTTAGGGCATTTTGACGGATCCAAAGTTGTACTGGACACGGAGATCGATATTTTAGAAGAGGATAACAACCTTGTTCTTGTGGGCGGTCCATTGACCAACCTTCTGACCTCAAAAATAAACGGTTATCTGCCTGTGAGGTTCGATATGGAAAAATTCCCCTATAGAGCTATTAATTCCAGAAGAACAGGAGAAACTTACCATGAAGCTTCAATAGGAGTGATCAATAAAATCAGGCATCCAAACTATGATGATAATTTCATCGTGGTTGTAGCAGGAATCAGGAACAAGGGTACAAGAGCAGCTGTTAAGGGACTTGCTGAGAAAAATAAAAAAATTCTTAGGGATTATGAGAAGGAGGAGCACTGGGGAAGGATAGTTGTAGGACAGGACTTGGATGGTGACGGAAAAATAGATGATGTGAAAGTTGTGGAGTGATCTCATTCATTGGCAAAAACGTAGAGATGTGAACTAAAAGCCTCTTCGATCTCTTTCTCAACCTCTTCTTTATTTAATGATCTATAAGAATCCTGTATAAAAGGGAGTATTTGTTTCTCCAACAGTTTTTCCACGGAATTTTCTGCTGTCTCATCGCAGAAACTCTTAGAATCCGATATTTTCCTAAGATGTTCTATATCATAGTTTGAGAGATTTATCTCGTTTTTTTCAGTAAATATTTTTCTCCTAGAAAGAACCACTTCAAACTTAAGAACGTCTTTTCCACATTTTAATGTTTTCATAAATCCTTTATCGTGGCTTTGCCCTTACATACTTTCTGCAATTCAGATTCAAGCTGTTTTTTAGCTCCTGCAGGCATCTTTAGTTTAGCCATGAATCCCTGATCTCCCCATTCTTCTTCAAGTACTGTTGCCTGTGTCTTTATCTTTCCATAACACTTTCCAGCGTATTCATTAGGTATCTTCACTGCGAACTCTTTTTCCTCCATTGAAATAGGTATTATCGGCCTAATAGCCTCTACTATCTCTTCAAACTGTTCTTCTATACTTTTCATCGCATCTATGTTTACCCCAGCTTCTTTTATGGCGTTCTCTATTCTCTGCGGTGGATGAGGCGAGTTGGTCTTAGGGTTCATAGCTCTCTTGGCTATCATAGATATTATCCTTTTCTTTTTTTCCTCTCTTTTTCTGTTCTTTTGTTCGGCTGTTAGTTGAAGATTTCCTCTTTCAAATATGGTTTTTGCAACCTCCAGAATATTTGAAGTGCCGAACTCGTCCTCTAATTGTTGAGCCGATGCTCTCTCAGCAGCACTTGAATCGGTAAAAACTTCCCTGACAAAAAGTACTTTTTCAAAGCTGTCAATGTTTCCCTCCTTGTAATCCAAAGCTTCGTCGGGCTTAACAAGGATTTCAAAATCTTTGCCTCCCTTGTAATCAACTTTTATAGAGTCATCAGCCATTTTTACACCTCAGCTTATGTTAAAATCCTACATCCATGTCCTCTAGTTCCTCTGGTGTGATCCTTCTGAACATGTCCTCCTCATTTATCAGGCACAGTTCGATGTTCTCCGCTTCAAGTTCCTCATCGACTTCCTTAAGCACTTTCACAGCCAGGTCGATAACATCGTGTTCCTCCATATCTTCCTCGTACTCTTCTTCAAACATGTCCATTACTTTCTCGCTACCCCTACCAATAGCAACAGCTTTCCACTCTTTCAAAATTCCTGAAGGATCCGACTGATAAAGCTCAGTTTCTCCGTTCTCTATACCTCCTGTGAGCATAGCTAATCCAAAAGGTCTTACACCTCCGTACTGTGTAAATCTCTGTTTTATATCTGCAAGAAACTTTGCCTGTGACTGGACTGTTATAGGTTCCCCGAATGTCATCCTGTTTTGCTGAGCTTTTTCCCTGGCCTCATCAACAAGAACCCTTCCGTCAGCTACAAGTCCTGAGGTGCAAACACCCAGATGATTATCCACCTTGAATACCTTTTCAGGATTCCTTGCCTGTAATTTAGGGGTCTTCCTGGTAGCTATAAGTAATACTCCGTTTTTATAAGTCATCCCAATAGAAGTTGAACCTTTCTTAACGGCTTCTCTAGCATATTCTACCTGGAAAAGCCTTCCATCAGGGCTAAAAATTGTCTTAGCTCTGTCATACTGCATATTTTGATTTCCTAGCTGCATGATGAATTCACCATTAATTCAGAATTAACCAAAAATTTTTTCTCAAACTTTAAATAAAGGACGGTATGTTGTGGTAAAATTTTGAAAACCGTTAGGATATAACAGTGTTATATTCCAGAAAAAGAAAGGCTTTTTACAGCCTTTCCTTCAGACCTTCAAGTGCTCTTTTATGCCTTGCCTCATCTTTCGCTGTAACTATCAGGTAAGCTTTAGCTTCTCCCTCTTGATCTTTAGCTATCTTCATTCTAACTGAATTAGCTTCTCCTTCTCCTTCTGTCATCCTTTCAAGGTTCTCTTTGGTTTTCCCTATTTTTCCTGCTAATTCAGCAGCTATACCTGCATGTTCTGCTTCTTGTATAGCTGTTTCTCTTAATTGACGAGCTATCTCTGGATATCCTTCTCTCTCTGCTTGTCTTGCCATTCCCATGTAAAGGCCTGCTTCTTCGGTTTCGTCTTTAAACCATTCTTCCAGATATTTTATGTAATCCATATTGGTCACCTCATCTTTGGTTTAATCTTAGTTTCCTAGGATTTTTTATGACAGAACCACCAGTCATAGCACTTGATTTCTCCTTTTTCTTCCTGTTCATCCCTTTTCTTAATTTCTTCTTCACTGGATGCAGGTGGTAGTATCACATCGTCCCCTACAATTTCATTTTCTGGCCAGTTAGCTGGTATCGCTACACCTTCCTTTTCGGACTTCTGGAATCCTTTGATCATCCGAACTATCTCATCCATGTTCCTGCCAAGCTCAGCAGGATAGTAAAGGATAGCTCTGATTTTAGACTTTGGATCAACAATAAAGACTGCTCTTACTGTGGCAGTGTCACCTTCACTGTGGATTAGACCAAGCCTTTCTGCTACTTTTCCGTTTCCATCAGCTATTATAGGAAACTCAATCTCTTCTTCTAGGTTGTCTTTTATCCACTCAGTCCACTTCAAATGACTGTGAACTTGATCTATACTTAGGCCTATCAGTTCAGTGTTAAGCTCTCGGAACTCTTTGTATCTCTTCTGGAAAGAGTAGAACTCCGTAGTGCATACGGGTGTGAAGTCACCAGGATGTGAGAAAAGGATAAACCATTTACCCTTATACTCTTTTGGAAGGTTTATATCCCCATGACTTGTTTTTACCTTCAACTCCGGAAACTTATCGCCTATCAAAGGCATCTTATTTTCTTCTTTCATTTTTGATCACCTCAGTACTCTCCTACGTCATCAGGAACGTTGATGTGTAGAGGTTCATCGCCATCTTCCCAACATGCCGGTATCACATCGAACTTATCGCTGGTCCCAGGATTATCATATATGTGTTTCAATCCTTTGAATGCATTGTAGATATGGTCTACGTCCTTTCCTAGTCTATTGTTCAATGATGATATGTACTGTACAACACCTTCAGGATCTATTATAACGGTTCCTCTTTGTGTCATCCCATCATCTCCTAAAAATCCGAATGCTCTAGATACTTTTTTCTTGATATCTTCTACCATAGGGTACTGGATTTTGTTGACTCTCTCCGATGTTTCGTACCAGACTTTGTGTGAGAAAACGGTGTCTGTTGAAACAGCAAATATCTCAGCGTTTTCTTTTTTGAAGTCTTCAAATCTTTCTGCGAATCCTTCAAGATCGGTCGCACATACAAATGTAAAATCTCCGGGATGGAATGTTAGTATCATCCACTTCCCTTTGTAGTTGTTTGAGTTCAGTTTTTTAATCTGACTTTCTTTTGGAAAATATGCATTTTCTTGAAAAATCGGTGCTTTTTCACCTACTTCTATCATTTGATTCACCTACTTCCCAATATATCCTCACATATTTATATACTTTTCCACTAATTTTAGTTTGATATTCGAAACAAAAAGTTTTAAAAAGACTATAACACAATTTTTGTAACAATGGATAATAAAGACAGAAAGATACTTGAACTATTAGAAGAAAATTCCCGAAGACCATTCACCGAAATAGCTAAAGTTTTAGATATGAGCGAAACAGCAGTAAGAAAAAGAATCAGTAAATTGGAAGACAAAGGAGCTATAAAAAAATACACTATCGATATCGATCCGGGAATCCTAGGATATAACATTGTATCAATAACCGGAATAAACACCGCACCAGAGTGTTTCCTGGAAATAGCGGAGAAAATCAAATGTTTAGAAAATGTTAAAGATGTTTCCATAACGAGTGGAGATCACACAGTAATGGCCACCATATGGGCTGAAACGGGCGAACAGCTATCAAAGATAATCTCTGAAAAGATAGGTACTATAGAAGGTGTTGAGAAAGTCTTTCCGGCTATAGTTCTTGAAAGCCTTGAAGACTAGTTTTGATCCACAAATTTTTTTCTAGCTGCTTTTAAAGTCCCCGATACCCCTTTCACATGTATACAAACTTTTTCATCTTTTATATTTGTTATAAGAGCTAAGCAAGTTCTTATATCTTCTACATTGTTTTTCCCTGTTTTTATACCAAAAATTTTTTTGTCTCTATAGAAAAGATCCTTCATTATCCACGGATCAGCCTCTGAAACCCCTTTCTCACCAAGAAATTCTAGCATGTTCTTCCACAGACATCCAACTATATCTCCTATATCGAAGATTTTTTCAGACTCAATTTTACAGACAATGTACCTCTGCTTTTTTCTCATGGAAGGTGGAAGTCTTTTAAGACTCATCATCAACCACCTCAACTCCGGGCATCACATAACTATCAGAAAGAACTTTTTCCGCTCTTTCAACTATCTTTCTAGGGTTCCTGGAAATGAATTTTTTTGATTCTTCCTCATCTAATCCAGAAATTATCCCCAAACCAGCCATGTCCACAGGTTTTCTCATCTCCATTTTATCCCTAGAAGAGGATACTATACATATACCGAAACCGAACTTCTTTTGAAGTTGAAACTGTTTTTTAATCTGAGAGAGTATCTGAGCCCTTTTTTTTCCTTTTGCTTCCAATAATTTACGCCAACTAATTCCAAGCATCACCCCATTCTCCTCCATCTTCTTCGAAAGAACATGGTCTATACCAGGATCCTTCCTTCCTTTTTCAGGATCTAATAATAGGTCTATCCTTGAATCATCTGATGCTTTCCTGTTTATCTGGTAGCCGTTTCCCTCCACGACCAGAACCTCAATTTTATCTCTCAATCCAGAAATTTTATCATTCAAGTCCTTTATCTCCTTAGCTGAAATCTTAACTCCCTTCAAAACACGTATATCTCTCTCTTTATCTATTTTATCGATCTTTTTTAAATAGCTTTTAAGGTCATTAATATAATCTTGGCTATCACATATTCCTAAAAAACTTATACCGAGCTTTTCAGCAAATTCAACTACTTCCTCTATACTATTTTTTCCCCTTCCTTCCGAAGTTTCAACACAGAGATCAGCGGTTTCCACCATAAGAATTATTTTTAAGACAGAGAGTTTTAACTCTTAACATAAAAAAGAAAGAATTAGGTTCTCGGAGATGTCCTGATTGCAACCCCTTCATTGTACTCTCTTTCATCCCTATCTAGAGAATGCGAGTGCTCCATCTCATCCAATACCTGTAAATATGTTTCCTCCTCCGAGAAATAATCTAAATCTAAAGGAACATTTTTTCCCTCAAGCATCGCAGCTATACCTTCATTCAACCATTCATCAGGTTTTACTGAAGCCTCTGCTCTGAAACTTGCCTTACCTTCTGAATATCTGATTTCTACATTTTCCTTTGACAGATGGTATGTATCCCCAGATTTATCCACTTCAAAACCGTATCTTTCCTCAAGAGTTTCAACTATCCCTTCAACATCCTGGTTTTCAAGCTCTTTCTCAAGCTCGAAGTATCCTTCACCAGACTCAAAACCGTAACTATTTTCCATTTTTTTACCACATTCCAAATTTTACTAATGTTTGTTTATTTTTCTATATAATATATTTACAAGATTAACTTATAAAGTTTTTCCGATTTATACAGTCCACTTATCAGGTATGGTGCTATAATCTATCTCTTCAGCTGATATTTCGCTCACCTCTTCCCACGGAATCTCTGTGGATTTCACTTCGTCACCATCAAAGGTGATCCTTACACCTTTCTCTTCTGGTACCGGAAGATCAATATTATCAAGTTTCATCCCTTGTCTTGAGGCCATCACAATCTTACTAACCTCTCTCTGAATTTCTTCTATGTATTCCTCATCCCGTTCCTTCATTATTGTTTTGAGGTGTACGTCCCTTCCCCAGAGATTATAGACAAATTTAAGAGTCTCTTCTGCCTTATCCAAGTTCAACTCAATACCGTTGTAGTCGTGTTCCAGTAAAAGTTCTCCTTTGTTGTTGTAATTTCCATTCTTAACTTTTATGGTGGGTTTGCCAAAATTTACGGTTTTTAGTAACATTTTTTTCTTAACATCATCGGCTTTCGTGCTTGTGGCAATCGGTATATGATTTTCTCCGTCCGTCAAGTTCTCATATGCAAAGTACTGGTTTCTGTCAACAAACTCCTGTGTAAGGAACTCATCTATAAACCTTGAATCGTTGTAATTTGCTCTCACCTCGTACATCCTATTCCATCCAACAGTCTTGTCGACATCTCTGATAGCTTCTTTCACATCACTGTACAAGTCTTCGGTGTCTCCCAGTCTTGAGATGTTATCAAGTTCCTCCTCAGTTATGTTCTTCAGGAATCCAAGGGAATTCTTATCGTTGAAGCAGTAATGCCTTGAGGCCATTCCCTCATAGTTGAGAAGTTTCCAGGGTTCCTCTTCCACATCTACAAAACTATCTATAGATTTCCTTATATCATCAGGTTTCAAGACCGTTTTTTCTCCTGGAAGCTCTAGTTCATCAAGTAATCCTTCATCTATATCTTCGACAAGTTCCAAGAAATCTTCTTTTCCCATTCCCTCCCCAGGTGTTTCACTGTAAATCCTGTAAAGTTTCCTGTATATATCCATGTTATCACTGTCTATAACGTCATCCCTCTCAAAAATCCGTTCAACGTTTTCGAACCTTATATCAAGAAGCTCTTCATCCTTTAAAATATCGTAAACATCTTCAAAATCTATCTTAGAATAAATGTTGTTTTCATTAACTCCATCAACATGTAATAGTTTTCCATAAATTTCTTTCCTGTTCTCTTTCTTCTCCAAGTATTCCCATAATTCCTTCCCTATCTTATAAGGGTTTGAAACGCCGCCGCTTATGACTTTTGACTGCGTAATTGCAAACCTTATGAACTCTTCGTCCTCGGCAAAGTTCTCACCAGCCATCGCCTTTGTGTGCCAGTAAGCTGCCCATCCCTCATTCATAGTCTTTGTCATAATCTGAGGAGCAAAATAAAAACTCTCAGCTCTCACCATTCTTATCACATCTTTCTGCCATTCCTCCATCTCAAAAGCTCTTCCCTCTTCCTCATCATAAGCCATGCCATGTTGTTCCAAAAACTTCAACAAATCTCTCTCAGGTTCTTCAGGTACTCCCTTTCTTTTATTTTCAGACTCCTCATTAACGTATCCTTCGGTGTCAAAAACTTCGTCTATAACATCCTCAGAAAAACCTTTGTCCTTAAGTACATCTTTCATATCTCTGGCTTCATCTGTTTTATCAGCAATTTCTTTAACATAGGCTTCAGGTTTGTACTGGTTGATATTGTACTCGATGGTTAAAATGTTATCTATCCATCTCTCGACCTCCGATCTGTCGATTTCAGGATCGTTCATATACTCCCTTATTCTGTCAGCATGTTCTGAAAGTTTTTCAACTGCAGAAGGAGCATCCGATAATAATTTAAACCATTTATTATTCGCGAAAAAATCGGAGTGACCATCCACATGTGCCATCACAAACTTTTGAATTACCTCGTCGTTTGATTCCTGTAGATATGCGTGTGACGGATCGGAGTTGATAACCATTTCGTACGGAGCTGAATTAAAATACCTGCTCTCCTTCGATATTTTGTCATACATCATGCCCCATCTCCAGTGAGGATATCTCTCCTTGAAACCTCCATAAGCTCTCAGCTTATTGATCTCATCGTAATCCACGAGCCAGTTGTTTACCTCGTATGGTTCAAGGCCGAACTTAGATGAAAGCTCTCGGATATCATGTTCAGCATCCGCAAGTTTTTCTGCCTTCCTCTTTATCATATCCTCTTCATCGTATGACATCTCTATTCACCTCCTTCCTTTGACAAAATGTTGTATATTGCGAACATGACATCTTCAGCGGACTCCACATTGGACACCGCAAGGTTTTTCTTCGAATAATGTTCTTCAAGATCAGAGGCAAGATCAGCATAGCCTGTGCCGTTAGGCTTGACCTGCACATAGGCATGATAATTGGCGTCTATGTCTTCCATCAGAGGAACCATCTTGTTTACGGTATCATCGCTGTAGTTCTCTCCATCACCTCCAGCAAAAACGTATCTGTTCCACTCGCTCCACGGATACTTTTCCTCTAGAATTTCCTTTGCAACCTCGTAAGCCGAAGAAACTCGTGTACCTCCCGATGATTTCATGGTGAAAAACTCGTTTCTCTGTACCTCCTCTGCGGAATGGTCATGAGCTATATAAACAAACTCTGCTTTCTCGTACTTTCCCTGTAGGTACCAGTCTAGAGGAACAAAAACTCTCTTAATAAGATCTCTTTTCTTCTCTCCCATCGATCCGGAGCAGTCCCTTATGTTCACAACTACCGCATTTTTCTCGTATTCCTTCTTTATCTCCGGATGCTTGTATCTTTCATCCTCCGGGCTTACCTCTATATTTGTAACTGCTTCCTGAACTATATCAAACCTTGAAAGGCCTACATAATCTTCATCAAGTTCCTCGAAACTTTCATATTTCTCTTCATCCTCAACGTTTTCAGCTATCATCTTCAGCTTTGAGAAAGGTAAATTGTAATTTTTCTCGGACAATATATGGTGAAAAACGGAGTCCAGATCCTGATCTTTTACCTTCAGAGCCTCTTCTATGTACTCTTCATCGTAAAATCCTGCGATGGCTCTCTGCACACCTTTCTTAAATAAATGATCCATATCAAGATTCGCCCTTGGTCCGTTTCTTGCTCTCTCCTTGTAAGCTCCCAGATTCTCCTCCTTGACCTTTTTACCTTTCGGCTCCATTTCAGGAAGCTCTAGTTCCTTCTCAAGTTCTTTTGCAAATTCCTCTGGATCCATATCATAGTAACCGTGTTCACCTGATTCATCACCAGGTTCATCTCCATCTCCATCACCTTTCTGAGGTTTTCCAACAGGTTGTCCTGGCTTTGGCTGTCCTTCACCTTTTCCCTGACCTATACCTCCCATGTCAATACGACTATATTCAAATTCCGGTAGATCAACAATTTTTATAGGTATCTTTATCGAGTCGAATCTCTCGGCAAGATCTCCCTTTTTTATGAATTCTCCAAGATCCTGCCTCTGTTTCTTCCCTATCTTCTTAAACCGCCTGTAATCTTCTCTTATTCCCATAATTTACTCCCAGTTAATCCTTATATCTGACGAAGTTTTGGACTGTAAATCTCCTATTATTTCGGAGATCACATGGTAAGACGCGAGTTCAGCTGATTCTTCTGAATATCCAAGCATATCAATCATGTTGTTTATGGCTTTGGATTTCACTTCTTTGGTATCCGTTCCTCCAGGAGGACTTCTCCACCTGTTGGGGTCAAAATTCTCCCATTTCCTAAAAACAGTGGACCAGCTGTTCTCAACTACTTTCTCCTTCAGGACCTCTATCTCTGTTACGTGATCTGAGAAAACAAAGTCGTCTTCCTTCTCTCTGGCCAGTTTTCTTATACCATCATATATTTCCTTTTCTCTGAACTGTTCGACCTCTTCAGAAGGTTCAACACCTTTGTAATCTTCCTCGTTGAACATCTCAAGCTCTTCCATCTCAAATGTTCTCATGAAAACATCGTTCACCTCTTCTCCATCGTCTTCTTCGTACCATTCAGCGACTGATTCAACATAATTAACTATCTCTATCTCAGAAGGCTTCATATCGTGTAAAAGGGCCTCAAGCACATCTTCCTCCTGTTTTTCTATAACGTATCTCTCTACAATATCTTTCTTATTTTTGTATTCGGAAACTTCCTTTTCGGATACAGAGCTCTTAGAAAGGTTTTCAACATCGGACAGGAACTCAATTATCTCAGATGGCATCAAAACATCGGAGTGTTTTCCACCCTTTTTTTCAATCTTTTCAAGTAGTTTTTCCCTTGTGTATGTAACAGGCACACCTGTCTTCCCGTCTTCCTTTTCACCGAACTCGAAACAGTCTTTGTCCAGTTTTTTCAGGCCTCTCTTTAGAAATCCTCTGTCAAATAGTATTGCCTTGTCAACCACTGTGAAATCATTCTCCACACCTTCAACATCTTCTGATAACTCCATATCATCCTCAAGCCTGGTAATTATATTGTACATCGCCGCAGCCTCTAGGGTGTGAGGTGCTATCTCCACCTTTTTGTCACCCACTTCCATCAAAAGTGGTTTGGCGATCTTGTCCTGTTTATCTCTCTCATCTTCATACTCCCATACTCTGTATTCCGAAGAGATTTCCCTTCTTAAAAGCTCGGTTTCCAGGCTGTAGTTCGTAAGGTACCTGAATTCGTGTTTTTTCATCCTTCTTTTTAGGGCTCTAAACGGATCTTTTTCCTGTAGTTCCTGACTTTTTGAGAGGTTGTACTCAAGATCAGGATTTGATATCAGCATTATCACGGTATCAAGATCCATATTCATCGCATCCCCTATCTCCACCTGTTTTTCCTCAGGGATGTTCAAAAGCTTCTGCAAAACATCTTTATGTTGTACCACGTCTTCCAATATAGTAAGTCCGTTGTTGCCCTGTGAGAAAACACCACTGTACTCAAAAACCCTTGGATCTCCTCTACCGTATTTTCTTATATCAGAAGGATCTCCCTTCCAGGCTCCGACCATCCTCTGTTTGGGTGTTCCCTCTTCCTCTGACTGGAGTATACCTATTCCATGGCCCCTCTCAACCACATAATCAACAACTTTTAACTCATCCTTGGAATCGAAGAGATCACTGTAACCCTCTTTGCCTTTCTCCTCCAAAAATTTCCTGTCAAAAGGCGATAAATCTCCCTCTACAAGTAGTTCCTCGTTTTTCTCTTCCTCTACTCGAGATAGATACTCTTCCCTTATATCAGAATATAAAAGTTTCAGTGGATTCTCCTGTACAGGGCTCTTAACCCATTCGCCCTTCTCCTCGTAAATCTTCGTTTTTGTACCGAAACCTATAGGCCCTATATTAGATTCTTCATCGGTACTCCATGCGAGAGTATACCTTTTCCCCTCCTCAGTCTGAGAATACCTTTCCAAGCCGTTTACTATGCATCTCTTGAGTTCTGATTTCCCTGTTGCAGTTGGACCCACTACCCAGAGCATCTTATCGAGGCTTCCTGTTCCTTCAGCCATCTTCTTTATGTCCTCAACAAATGAATTAAGCTCATCTGTATTTCCAAGAACAGCGTTTTTTCCGTTATTGTAAGGATCATCGAAAAAATTATACCGCTCTTTAACCTCTCCTTCCTCTATAATATCTCTAGTACCCGCTGATTCTATGGCTCCCACGATGTACTTGGCAGCATGTGATCCATATGATGGTTTCTCAGATACTTTCTCCAAGTAACTAGAGAAAGACATGGAACCTTTTTTCTCTTCTTCCAGTTTTTCAATGTTTTTTGATAGGATGTCATCTATACTCATCTATCCACACCCTGTCTTTCACTCCATCTCTTCCTTGGCGATCTTTGCACCTGCATAATTGAGTACTTCCCTGGCTCCTCCTTCTGAATAACCAATATTTTTGAGATTTTCAATCCATTCAGAGTCTTCTAATTCGTCATCAGCTTTTTTGACCAGTGCAGAAAGATTTATGTTTTGTTTCTTGTCCTCCCACGATTTCATCTCGATAGCTTTCCTGAGGTTTTCGTTTTCAGTAGGGTCAAGTGTATGTCCTTTTCTTGCTCTCCTTGCGATCCAGTTCGATATCTGCCTCCTAAAACTGTCCTTCATGTCCTTTCTTATACCTATCTTTTTCTCAACATCTCTCATGAATTTCTTGTCAGGTTCCCTGTTCTGTTCAGTGAACTCATCTTTTAATGTGGTGTCATCTATGTATGCGGCTACCTCATCAAGGTACTTGTTACCCATTTCTCTTATCTCTTCCTCGTCATAGGCTATAGCTCTTCTGACATCGTTTTGTGCTCTTTGAGTGTACTCTTCCTTGACGGCCTCGAGGTTGTCAAGGTAATTATCTATATCCTGATCTTTTATCGTTCCCTTCTTTGGCATCTCCTGTTCTATGTGTTTAAAAACGTTCAGAGGCCACACAAAATCTTTTCCTTTCCTGTTGTTGGACATGATGGAGTAGTTAATAGCCTCGTTTATGAATCTTGGAGATATACCAGACATACCCTCTAGGAGATCTGCTTTTTCATTTGACTCATCCTGGATCTTTTTGATGTCGTATTTTCCGCTGATATCTAGTTCATCTCCATTGTAAAGCTTCGCTTTTTCAAGGAGACTTATATCGATGTCTGAAAGCGATGAATCATCTGGAAAATCAGGATCTTCTAATCTGGACATTACAGCAAACAGTCCAGCCATCTCCATTGTATGTGGCTCTATATGTGTATCGTTGTCCGAGTTCTCTATACTTCTTTTGTATATTTTAGATTCTTCCTCATATTCAAGTATGTACGGAACGTCTATCCTCAAAGTTCTGGAGTTGAAAGCCTCCATCTTCTCGTCATCTGCTTTTTCCTTGAGCTCAGGCATGTTTGTCCTTCCAACTATCACAGAGTCTATATCGACTTTGGGATTGTTACCTCTGGGCTGGATCCATCTTTCCTCTGTGGCATGTAGAAAGTCATAAAGAAACTCTGTTTGAAGTTTTAAAAGTTCTTCTCCACTGAATATTCCTCTGTTTGCATTACAGAAAGCTCCAGAATAGGAAAAAGCTCTTGGATCTCCTGGACCGTAAAACTCTTTTTTCGAAACCATGAATTCTCCTGTCAGTTCGGATTCATCTTGATTTTTTGGATCCTGTGGTACAAATGTTGCTATGGCCTGTTTCCTGTTCTCGTCGGCAACAAGTCTCTCTATCTCAATGTGGTTTTTGAGTACTTTACTGATATCATCATCATATTTTTCCAGAAGTTTTTCCATGTAAAAAGCGGAGACAGGGTCAGGGTTCTGTTCCATCTTTATAGAATACTGTTCATCCAGATTATCGTTCATCTGTCTCATTATATCCTTTTTCATTTCTCCCTTTGGCAATAGAACGAGAGGATCCTGATTCATTGGAGATCTTACTTCGTCTTCTCTTGGATCCTGGATCTTCTTGTGTCTGGTGTTCAGTTCTGTCAGGTTTTTCCACTTGAATGTGTACATTTTTCCCTCTTCCCTTCTTGTGTAGTCCTCAAAGTACTCCCTAACTCTCCTGTCAAAATGTGATTTCGCAGCCCCAACAGGACCTGCCATTAGTATAAGTTTTTTCTTGAGCTCCATGTCTTGAGCTCCGTTGTTGAGTATATCCACATATTTGTTAACAAATGTATGGAACTCATCACCGTAGAAAACATTTTTACCTTCATCAAGAGGATCTTCAGATACCATTTTGTATATATCTCTTCCATTGATCATCTCTTCATCTTTTCCATAAAATTCGAACATGTCAGAAACTCTCTGGTACGCACTTCTGGAAATGTAAGGATCATCTATCGCCTCTTCGATGAACCATTCAAACGACTTGCTATCGTTAATGTCATCAGGTATATTTTGTTTGTAGTCTTCATCAAGTGCCGAAAGTATCGAACCGTCTCCCATTTTTACACCTTAATTTACATTGATTCATGATTTACTTTTTTAAAGTAACAATTAAACATAGTAATGAAAAACAACTTTTATATAATTAAAGGCATTCGTAAAAATTATTTACAAATATATACATTATTTGTCTTAGAAAGTTCTGAAAGTTTTTTAATCAAGAGATAATTGAAAGCGCCAGATAAACCGGGGCTGAACACCTGTTTATTTAAGTTCTCATGAGCAATAAATCATTAGTGGTTATATGTTTAACGCCATCAAGGAATTTTTTAACAGCATATTTGGAACGAAAAAAGACATTTCTCTCGGCATATATGGACCGCCAAATGCAGGTAAAAGCACTTTGGCAAACCAGATATCACTTGATTTACTGGGTGAAGAGCTTGGAGAAGTATCAGAAGTACCTCATGAGACAAGAGAAGTAAAGAAAAAGGAAAGAGCTGTTTTAGAGGTTGATGGACAGGAGATCACCATGAACCTTTTGGACATGCCCGGCATATCCACAAAAGTGGACTTCAAGGAATTCAAAAACTTTGGGCTTGATGAAGAAGAATCAAAAACCAGAGCTAAGGAAGCAACACAGGGAATAGTTGAAGCTATCAAATGGCTTGATGATGTGGATGCCTGTTTAGTGGTTTTTGACTCAACTAGAGATCCGTACACACAGGTAAATGTTACTATAATTGGGAATCTGGAGGCGAAGAACATACCTATCCTGATAGTTGCTAACAAAATAGATCTCGATGATTCAGACCCTGAATCTGTGAGAGACGCATTTCCACAGCATCCTGTAGTCGAAATATCTGCCAAAGAAGGAGAAAACATAGACAAGTTATACGAAGAGATAATGAACCATCTGAGCTGAATTAAAATGTCTGAACCAACAAAAGGAGTACCTATAGAGTTTTTAGGCAAGAACAGCTTTGAGAACAGAAGCTTCCATGAAAATCTTGAGATAATAATAGAGGAAGTAAAGAAGGGAAAAATACTGATAATGGATAACTCTCTCAACCCTCAGAAAAAGAAAAAACTAATAGAAAAATCTATGGAATCTATAGATGATGATTTCTCAGGTATAGAATTCACAAGTCTTGAAACAGGAGATTTTATAGATAAAGCTTTAAACAAGATATACATGCTCCTCGGAAAAGACAGAAGAAGAGGTCTAACCATTGTAGGAAACTCAAAAGCCATGAGAAAAGTTAAAGAAGACAAAGAATCTGTCTCTTTTGTGGCAAAAGACGTGGAGAGAAAAAATGCCTCATAGATGTATGAACTGTGGTAAGACCTATGATGAAGATTCCCAAGAACTTGTCGAGGGTTGTAGCTGTGGCTCTTCAGTTTTCATGTTTGAAAAAGGAGATCAGAAAGACGAACTTGATGACGATGTATTGAAAGAAGTCGATGATCTTATAAAAAAGATAAAAGACGGTGATGAAGAAGAAAGAAAAGAACTGGTATTGGATCCCAAAACAATACATATAGAAGAGGAAGGCGTATATTCCATAGACCTTAAGAAACTTCTAGCTAACGAACCAATAATACTGGAGGTCAAGAACGACCGTTACTACCTCCACCTTGCATCCATGTTTAACAAGGAAGGTAAACTATCGGCAAAAGACCTTGAAAAAGCAGAGAAAGATTAAAAAGTCTTTAATTCTCCTTCCAAAACTTTATCCATCACTTCAGGTATCCTGTTTATCCACTTATAACATATAGCCTCAACATTCTCTAAAATATCTTCACTATACTCATCTTCTCCAATCTCAACATTGAGCAACTGAGGATCATCCACAGGCCTTCCTATCTGACTCAAAATCTTAACAGTAGCTGATTCAACCTCTTCTATATTTTCCACAATTTTTCTAGCTATAAAAACACTTAGAATATTATATATTTTTCCCACATGTGCCACGGGGTTTTTTCCACTTGTAGCTTCAAGTGACATAGGATTAAAAGGTGTTATCAGTCCATTAGTCCTGTTTCCTCTTCCAGTGGAACCGTCGTCACCCATTTCTGCAGAGGTACCTGTTACGGTTATATACACAGATCCATTCTCAGGATGGTCAGCGGTGTTCAAACCAACATCAAAATCACCATTGTACAGATCTCCAACAAGCTTTTTTATCCTGGAAACAGTTATATTTTTTTTATCTATATAATCCTCCAGGCTTTCAACTTCAGAACTTACAAATGCTGCGGCAACTGTGATATTAAGTTCATCCTTGTTTCTGTAGGCCATAACCTTTATGTCCTCACCTATCCAAGGCATATCTTTCTTTGTCGTATCGGAATTAAGGTAATCCTCTATCTCCTTTACTAGGTTTTCTGTTTCAGTATAGGGATAATATCCAACACCAAAGCTTGTATCATTGGCCAGAGGTATCTTATCATTCCTGGAATACATTTCAGTTAAATCAGGAGATCCCTCACCAATTTTGGATTCTATCTCAATATGATTATCAACATCTAGATTTTTTATGGTGTGATCAAGATATCTCTTTGCTGCACTCACCGCTATAGTATCAACATCAATTTCTTTGCCACTGTACTCCTTTGTTGCCCTTCCTCCCAGGAGAATATAAATCTTTTTTTCAATATTCCCTCCACCAAATTCCGGACTACTCTTCCCACCTATTATCTGAACCTCATCAGTGTTGTGATGAGCGATAAATCCAAGTTTTTTCCTGTACTCTTTACTAAGAGCCCTCGAAACAGCTTCAGATATACCGTCAGCAATTGAATCAGGATGACCTATACCTTTTCTCTCGACCATCTCTACTTTTTTTTCATCACGATTCTTCGTATTCACATTGATCAAATAAATCCCCGGTAAAGGTTTCTAAAATTAATATTAAATCATTTAAGGTGAAATGGGATAAATTTGATCTTTTTCATCTTTCTGGTATTATGTCCCCTATCTGTTCCTCTAGTTCTGGGTTGTGTTGGAAAATTTTTTCGGAGAACTCATGAAACTTTTCATCTGCCATGATATAAGAAAAGTTCCGATAATAATCCAAGAAAAACATTTTCTTCATGTAATCTCTGGAGTATTTGCAACATATCTTTTTTGGAACACTGTAAAGGTTTGCGAATACCTCGTTCAAAACCTGTTCCTCAAAATCCCTGGTTTTATCCTCTAATAGCGTCCCTTTAAGCCATTTTTCCATAAACTTTTCCCTTTTGTCCACCAGCTTGTCAAGGCCCATTTCAGTGGGATAAAAACTTTTTATAAGCATCCTATTGACCTCATCAGTTTTTATATAAAACGACTCGAGTATACCTTCATTGACCATCCTGTCAACTCGTCTACCCACTGTCTGAACCGAGAAGGTGGACTCAAGAGGTATATTTTCGATGTTTTTATCCAGCCTCCTGTGGATTTCCTTTTTCCATAGAGGGCTTCCAGAAGATTCTAATATTTTAAGAATAGCGAAGTCTTTGTCATCAATTTTCATCCTATTACAACAAATTATCTCATTTTTATATTAACGTTAAACCCGTTAACATATACGTAACTAGATGGAAACATTTTGATTTTATAAAAAAATTGTTTTAAAGAATTTTATTCCAAACTATCAAAACAAACCAGATCTCCAGCCAGGGGTATTTTTTCCCCTGGTCAACCCTGTTTCATCCTGCTATCTACCAATCTCAGCAACTCCTTCTGATTTTCATGTTCCAGGATATCCATTGTATCCCTGAAATTAAGGAAAAAACCCTTCGAATGTTCATTGTCGGGATTTTTATCTGTTTTAATTCTAGCGTCTTCCGGTGCTCTGGCCATGAAACATGTGTAATTAGACCTGTATTTTTTATTGTTCCTCATATATGTCCATTCATGTTCTATGTCAAGTTCTTCAATTTCAATAGGTTCAACACCGGTTTCTTCCTCCACCTCTCTCTTGGCTGCCTCCTTAAGGTCTTCACCACTGTCAATTCGGCCTTTAGGAAACTCCCAACCTTCCCAATTGTGATCTCTTTTAAGAACACAGTATCTGGGATGTCCATTCTTATCCTTGAAAAGACAAACCATCACCCCTCGAACTTCTTCCATGATAAAAAAATGTTTTAAAACATTTTAATGGTTTTTGAAACAATAGCAAAAAACCGTTAAAGTGAAAAAAGGTTGAACAGAAAGAAACAGTATGGAAAAATATATTCTTCTGGGAGGTAAACAGGGACAGGGTATAAACAAGGCTTCAGAGATTCTGGCCAGAATATTTTCAGATAAAGGATACTTCACATTCAAATACCGTGATTACGGTTCTCTTATAGAGGGCGGACATTCTTTCAACGTTCTAGCTGTGTCAGATAAAAAGGTTGATTCTCATAACATAGAAGTCGATATCATAGTAGCACAGGACAAAGCAACAGCGTCAAAACACAGTGAAAGACTTTCAGAAAACGGTGAAATATTCAAAGTATATGAAGAGTTTGATTCAAATGATTTCTGTATTTCCTACAACATGGTATCAGTGGGAGTTGTATCCAAGTATTTTGGTATAGAAAAAGAAGAGGTAAAAAAAGTCCTAGAGGATGAACTGCCAAAGAAGTTTCAGGAACAAAACTTCAAAGCAGTAAAAAAGGGTTACGAATCTACAGAAAAAATTTATGAAATAGGAGAGCTCAATCAAGACATTGAAATAATGTCTGGTAGCGAAGGTATTGCTGAAGGAGCTGTTGGTTCAGGTCTTGATGTTTATCTGGCTTACCCCATGACTCCTGCTACACCTGTTCTCCATCTACTTGCTGAAAAGGAAGCAGAAGGATCTCATGTAACTTACCAGCTAGAAAACGAACTTTCCGTTGTGAACTCTGCAATTGGATCAGCACATACTGGTGCAAAAACCATGGTCGGTACATCGGGCGGAGGATACGATCTCATGCAGGAAGCGACCTCTATGCAGGGTATATCAGAGATACCTCTCACAGTTTATCTATCTCAAAGAGCTGGTGCCGGTTCAGGTGTGCCAACATATACTGAACAGGGAGATCTCCAAGTAGCTATGAAGGGAGGGCATGGAACTTTTCCAAGAGTAGTGATTGCACCTGGTGATTCTCTAGAATGTGTGAAAGCCGTCAACGAATCAATATATTTCTCAGAAAATTTCAGGTTGCTCTCGGTTCTCTTGGGAGATAAACATGTCGCGGAATCTGATTTCAGCTTTGAATCAGGTGTTGAAATCGTTGATGTGGGAAGGAACATCGACAGGGAAATGAAAAAAGAAGATTATGAAAACTACTCCATAACCGATGACGGCAACAGTCCACGAAGCGTTCCAGGTATCAACGTGGTCAAATCCACGTCATACGAACACAATGAAAAAGGTATAACAGTAGAAGACCCTGAAAAAGTCAAAAAAATGGTTGATAAAAGGAACCGGAAGGAGAAAACTGTTGAAAAAGCTTCCAAAAATTTTAATAGATTCAAAATACACGGAGAAAAAGATTCCAATACTTTGATAGTGGGATGGGGTTCCACCAAGGGAGCTATAAAGGACGCTGTCGAGGATCTCGGCCTTAAGTTCCTACAGATAATATACCTAGAACCTTTTCCAAAGGAGGTTTTAGATATTATAAAGGAAAGTTCAAAGGTTATATTGGTTGAAAATGACTCAAAAGGATTGCTTGCTGAAGTTTTAAGGGAGAAAATTTGTTTTGATGTAGGTGAAGATAATATGATACTAAAGTATGATGGAAGACCGTTCAGGAAAGACGAGCTGAAGAAAAAAATAGAGGTGTTGACATATGACAATTAATGAATCAGATCTCTCTACAGGCGCTGAGATGACCTGGTGTCCTGGCTGCTACAATTTCATGTTACTTTCAGCTGTTAAAAAAGCTATAAAAACTATCTCAGAGTACAAAGATATAAAAAGAAAGGATTTCTCGATGGCAGCAGGTATTGGTTGTCACGGAAAGATGTTCGATTACCTTAATGTTGGAGGAGTATACAATCTACACGGAAGGGTGATACCTACAATGGTTGGAACAAAGATAGGGAATCCTAATTTGGAGGTACTAGGTTTTGGAGGTGACGGAGATACTTATTCAGAAGGTATATCTCACTTTATACATGCCTCCCGGCTTAATCCTGATATAACTATGGTGGTACACAACAACAAGGTCTTCGCACTTACAACAGGTCAGGCCACACCCACTTCTGAGAAAGGTTTCAAGTCCAAGGCACAGCCAGAGGGACATACTGAACCTTCTTTAAATCCATTAGAACTTGCTGTTGCAAATAATACTAGCTTTGTTGCAAGGACAAATCCTAAGGAATTCGATAGAACAATCAATATACTGGAAAAAGCCATGAAATGGGAGGGTTTCTCCTATATAGATGTTATCATGCCCTGTAGAAAGTACTCCGGTAACATGGAGTTGATGGATGAAAAATCATACTGGCTGGATGATGAAGAAAGAACGAAGGATGAAGCTCTCAAAAAGGCGGCTGAGTGGAACAAAAAAGATAAACTGCCCTTCGGCATATTTTATAGAGATAAAAAGGAGACTATGTCAGAAAGAAAGAAAAATCTGTCTATTCTAAAGGAAAAAGGGGATGGATGGTTCCAGACCTGAAAACTATGCTATCAATAATGAGATAATTACTCCCACGTAATGTGATATAAAGACCACGATTATTGCTATAATTTCATGTTCCATGATTACTTTCCAAGTCTTTTTTTCCTCAGAAATACCTATGTAATAGCTGAAAACACCTAAAAGCATGAATCCCCAGACCATTGATATAATTATAGCTGTCGGGAGGTTCAAAATTAACAGGGGTAATACAAAAGTGCATCCTATAAGAATCTTGGATATGAAAGTATAGATAGTTGAACTCCATACTGTACTGTGAGAATACCTTCCCTGACTCTCTTCCAATATATGAACTCCTAAAGCATCTGAAAAAGAATCTGCAACAGTTACTGTTAGTATACTACCTATAACTGCAACTCTGGAATGTGTACCCGCATTTACACCTACCATAAGACCAAGCGTTGTTATCACTGCAGATGTAAGTCCAAACCCAATACCGGTCTTTGCGGAGTGTTTCATTGTATCTAATTTGTGCAGTTCGGTATAAAACTATTATTCAAGGTTCAGTTCCTCAAGTATTTGGGCTCCGTCTCTGGAATCGATCTTGGCCTTAATACTAATATGTTCCTCTATACCTGAG
This sequence comes from Candidatus Nanoanaerosalina archaeon, assembly GCA_022729275.1. Taxonomy (GTDB): domain Archaea; phylum Nanohalarchaeota; class Nanosalinia; order Nanosalinales; family Nanoanaerosalinaceae; genus Nanoanaerosalina. The sequence goes on along the minus strand of JALDAH010000004.1, from coordinate 1,183 downwards.
TTCTCCAGTTTTTTCTTCAGGAGACCTGTTACTTGGAAGATACCTGCACTGTTATTCATCTTGATGAGCACTTCCACTTTATCGCTTTCTCCTGTGTCCAGAACCACTTCATCCACTGCCGCAGCTGAAACCGAGTGTATATCTATAGAACCATTTTCAAAGGTTATCTTAGACCTTCCTTTTTCCATATCAAGAGCGTCTGCAACCCTCACTATACCTGCCTCAACTGTCAGAGGTTCACCATTTGATCTGTGAGAGTATATGGCGTGAAGGACTTCGGATCTTATCACTTTACTTTTACATTCTCCGTATAGACCTTCAAGCAATTCATCTATGATGTCTTTAGCAAGGAAAAGAGAGTTTTTCTCGTGGTGGTATCTGTGTATGGACATACCAAGATCATGCATTATTGATGCGAGAAACAGCACTATCTCAGCATCTTCCTTTTCGAATCCTTTGTAGTTTTTAACCAGGCTTGAATCAACTCCCTGTTCAAAAAGCATTCTTCCAAGTTTTAAAGATATGTTGGCTACGATCTGCATATGTACAGGACCGTGATCAGAATATCCTTTTCTGTCAACTGCGTTAACATTTTGGACCATCCATAATGTTTTTAGTTCGTTGTTGCGGTTGACCTTTTCAACTAGCTCCTCAAGTTTGGGATTATGTCTACATGGAATACGTATATCGAATTCTTCCAGTTCTTCCAGACCTCTAACTTCTACGTCACACATTTCAATCACTTCTAAAAGTATTATAGCGTTTATACGGTTTTTCCTATAAGAAATTCTTACTTGTAAACCCACCTTTTTAAAAGTTGTCTGTCATATTTTGATTTGAGAGAAAGAAGGAAGGAGATTTGATTTTAGATAACAAGTTTTTTTCTCCTTCGAAAAAATTTCGTCCTAAGGTGATAAGGACTATGAAGAAGCTAAAAGAAAATAGAACAATAGTTGTTCCAGGTGAAGCTTTGGCCAATGGTAAGGACTGTAAAGTCGGGTCAGGTGTATACGAAGAGAACAACCAGATTTATTCACAATACCTCGGTACTGTTGAATACAGAAAGGGCCGAGAAGTTAGAGTTAAACCCATGAAAGGCAGATATCTGCCAAGAGAAGGAGATTCCGTGATCGCTGTTGTTTCACAGGTCACTTACTCCAACTGGATTCTTGATATAAATTCT
>JALDAH010000010.1 GCA_022729275.1 Candidatus Nanoanaerosalina archaeon | reverse complement strand
TGAGAGCATCATGAAAAAAGTCACACCGAGAGATGGCATTATTATAGCGATGAGCATGTACATCAAGGTATAAGGATTCAGTTCTTCCCCGTACTTTTCTACCTGAAGTATCTGTTGCTGTATGAGATTATCTACAAGAGATGAAAGCGTATTCGATATATCTGATCCGGATCTCAGAGCGTTTATTATCTGCCAGATACCTCTCCTGAACTTTTGAGACGGGTTCCTCAGGACAGCGTTTTCAAGTGCTTTGACTTCATCTTCCCCCGCATTTATCTCATTGACGATTTTTTTGAACTCCTCTGAAACAGCACCATAACCCTCAGTAATGGAGACCATGGCCTGATACAGCGGGATGCCCGCCTCGACCTCTATCAGCAGATGTCTCATAGCGTAGGGAAGTTCTTTTTCTATATCCCTCATCCGCTTATTTACTTCTGCCTTAGGTTTTTTTATGAATGTGAATGTCCCGAAAATAAGTATTACTGGTGAAATAATACCTGCGTATCCATAAAAATCGGTCTCCCCGAAGATAAGACCTACGATTACAAGTCCGGCAGCAGCATAAAAGGCAAGTGTTAAAGCGTTAAACATCTGTTCTGCAACATACTTTGTCTTGTCCCTGTCTTTCATCCCTGCTTGAACCATCTCTTTTTTCAAAGTAGGGAATAAACCCTCAGTCCTCTCCGCGATCGGTAGAAGTCTTTCTATAAATTTTTCTCTTATGTTCTTCTTTTTCTTCCTGTGCTCAGGGTTTTTGACACCGCTGTTTTCCGTAATCATCTAACAAATACTTTGAGGTTCCACCCAATAAAAGTTTTGATAAAAGGTTCGAAACTGTTTTATTTGGTTCATCACAAACTACACTTATGAGTGAAGAAGAAATCGAGGAACTTTCCGCCTACAAAAGAAAACATCTCGAGATAGAGAAAAAGAAGCTTGAAACTTTACAGGCGATGAGAAAAGACATGAAACATCATCAGAGGATGGAGAATATACACAAAACCATCGAGGAATTAGGAGTGGACAAGGAGGACGTTGTTTTTTTAGTTAGGTACATACTTGAAAAAATAGAGGATTACAAGGGAGAAACAGCAGCTTCCGAGGGATTAAAAGATGTTATGTCTGAGCTTGTTGACGATGAGGGGGATCACAACATCCATCTAGAGTTCAAGGATTAAATCTTATTTATATCAAAGGGAATAGAGTTCTTCAGGCTCTGAATTATTTTCAACTAGATTTATGACTCTTTCTTCATCCTGGTAGAACTCCGCAACAACTTTTCCCACGGTGTTAACCTCGTTGACATTGTTTTCAACCATCCAGTTCAGTATCTTTTCTCTTGCATCCAGACTTTTTGCGATCTCCTCTTCTGTTAAACCTGCATGCATGGAAAGTTTTTCATAAAGAGCATGACTATCATGTTGTTTCTCTATTCTGTCAACGTCTGAATGCCACTTGTAAATAATATTTGGTTTTATCTGGGTTTCTTCTCCCAGATGGTCTGTGACAACCTCTGCGACCTGCATAGCCCTTCTTATGTTTCTACGCCTGTCACGAAACATAACCACGTTAAGATCTATCGCTTCTATAAGGGTTTTAGGAACGTTTATAGGAGGGTTCTTAAGCCTTCTTATGGTCTGCATCGCGGTATCAGCGTGAAGAGTTGAGTAAACTGAGTGGCCTGTGTGCATGGCCTCGAAAAGAACTTCGGCCTGCTTCTCCCTTCTTATCTCTCCCACGATTATCCTGTCTGGTCTCATCCTCAAAGAATTAACAAGCAGGTCAAGCATCGATACACCTCCTTTTCCTTCCGGGTTCGGCTCTCTCGTGGTAAGTGGAACCCAGTGGAGAAATTCGGGAAGCGAAACCTCCCTTGTATCCTCTATAGATACGATCCTCTGGTTTGGAGGTATGAAAGGAAGCAGAACTCCAAGCAGAGAGGTCTTTCCTGAACCAGTTCCTCCTGAAACCAGAACGTTCATCTCGTACTGGATGGCAAGCCAGAGAAGCGCAGATATCTTGGAGTTAACAGTACCGTTTTCAATAAAATCTGTGATGGTCCAGGGATCTCTAGCGAATTTTCGTATAGTTATAGTGTTGCCCTGTGTAGATATAGGTGTTATAGTAGCATTTGTTCTGTCGCCTGAAGGCAGATGAGCGTCCAGCAGAGGATTTAAATTAGATATCTGTTTGCCGACCCTCCTACCTATTATCGATGAAAAGTTCTTTATCTCATCCTCGTCCTCAAGTTCCAGATCTGTTTTAACCCAGCCATGCTGTTTGTGGTAGGTCCATGCAGGCTCTTCAGCATTGTTGATAACTATTTCTTCAAGTTTTTCATCGGCTAAAAGTATTTCGAGGTCCCCTAATCCAAGCATTTCGTGTAAAAGGTTGCCCACAAGTATCTGTTTCGATCTTTCACCTATCGAGGGAAGGTTCTCATCTATGATGCTATTTGCTTTTTCCCTGAACTTTTGTTTGACCTCTTCAAGTTTGGAAGAGCTTATGTACTCCTCCTCTGTAAGAGTCACCTCGGTAATTAACTCCTTCTTAACCTCTTTTAGAAATGCTTCCGTTGATTTCTCTATCCTGGGACGGTGTATCATATACCTTGGGACGTAGTCATCGGTCTCATCAGTTATCTCTATTTTTGCAGGTACTTTATCCGCCTCGACCACGTACTCTTTTTTCATCTGTATTAGCCTCTTCTCATCACTTGTTGAATAAGTTTTTGATTTTTTCCTTCAGACCCTTCTTCCCATCTTTATTATCATCTTCCTCTTTTTCCTTTGCGACCAAGGCCTCTATCCTATCGATCGTTTTGATGTACTGTTCTATGTTATTTTTTCTCTCCTTGAACTTTTTCTTCTCCTCAACTATTTTCTCCTCTGTTCCTATGTCCCTGTCGATAGTCTCCAGGATTCCCAGGGCTTTTTCACCAGGGGTTTCCTCCAGTTCTATCTCTATCTTTTTTTCATCCTCCTTGATTTTGTTCAAAACTTTTCTGAGATCTTCTAAAGCCTCCTGTTCGTGCACAAAAATATTTTCTAACTTTCTGAGATGTTCCTTAACCTGTTCGAGTTCTTCAACATCTTCCATGTCTTCTTTAACTTTTTTTATCTCCTTCTTGGCTTTGTCCCTGACTTTTTCCTGGTCCTTCTTCATGTTCTCAGGTCTTGGTTTTATCACGGTACCTCTCTTCGCTGAATAATGCTTTTCCACGATTTTATCATCCTCAAGAGCTCCCACCCATATCTTTACGGTTTCTTCAGGAACATCAAGCTTTTCAGCAATCTCAGGAACTGTTGAAGAACCTTTCTCAAGAAGGTATTTCAGTAGTTCATCTATATCAGTGGAGATAATCTTTTCAGTCCATTCCATTTTTATTTGATCAGTATGTCTCTTAAGGGTGTTTACAGAGAAGTTTTCGTTCTCAAGATTTAATAGTTGTTTGGAGAAAATATTGATCATACTACAAAAAAATAAGTTTTGATGGATACGCTTTTATTTTATAGAATATCATATCATAAAGTGATGCTCGGTTATCTGGGATTTTCGATAGCACTAGTAGGAAGCACCATAGCAGCTGTTTGGGATTTAAAAACCACCGAGGTACCTGACTATGTTTCGATAATAACTGCTGTTTCCGGTCTATTAGTGAACCTAGCGATGTGGCAGTTCACAGGAAATTTTATGTACTTCTTAGCCTCTCTAGTGGTAGGAATAACTTTTTTTGCACTCGGATGGTTATTCTTCATGACAGGTGTCTGGGGAGGAGCCGATGCATTTGTCATGGGTGCTGTAGGTTTCGCCATGCCGGTCCTGCCTGAAACGTTTTCGCCTTTATCGCTGGCTACCTGGCCGTTTGCACTGACACTTCTGATGAACATATTTATCGTGGGAGCTGTTTATACTCTTTTATTTGCTATTTTTAAAGGTTTAAGGGATAAAAGCGTTGTTGAGGAATACTTTAGAGATATAAAGAACTATTGGAAAACTATCATACTGGTTTTTATAGCCTACTGTTTTGTTATAATAGGTATTTCCAGATATCTGTGGTCGGAAAAATTCTTAATGGATTCCTTGACCTATATTGCTGTTTCAGGTCCTTTTTTGCTCGGTATGCTGCTCATTTACAGGTTTCTTAAAGTGGTTGAAAATGTGGGTATGACCAATGAGATAGATGTAGAAGATCTATCCGTTGGAGATGTTCTTGCAGAGGATGTACAACTTGAAGAAGGTTCGGTGAGTTCTGAAAAAATTGTCGGTCTTTCAGAGGAAAATGTGGAAGAAATCAGAGATTCGGTTGATAGGGTGAAAGTTAGGTCGGGAGTTATGTTCGTCCCTGCTTTTCCTGTAGCCATACTTTTGAGCGTTACAGTGGGAGATTTACTGTTCCTTTTTCTGGTATGATAGAGAAGATATTGTATTATGGACCCTCGGGGGCTCGAACCCCGGACCTCCGCCTATCTCATGGCGAAAACTACTTCAAGATATTCTGTGCCACTCAGATTTTTTTTGGGCACAGTGTCCTTATAAGGACGGTGCTCTAACCAGCTGAGCTAAGGGTCCGCTGTTAGATGAGCTGATAAAAAGCGGATTCGCTTTATGACTAACGTTGGATATTCGAATTTTGAATTTTTTAAATATAACAGTTTCCATCTAAGTTAATTTAAACCAGACTTTCATCTGGTAGTTAGAAGAGGAAAGAAATTTTTTTCGACCGGGTAACACATCAGCTAAGATACAAGAAATTTTGTTGATAGATGTGGATGTGGGGTCTGGAACCGGTAAACCGACTGAAGTCATACACGTTTTTATGGCCGGCGAGGTTTTTTAGTGGATACCTATAAAAAAGTTTACAGAAACAAATTAATTGGATTAAACCAAAATATTTTCAGTTCTGAGGATAAGTTAGAAGCAATAAAATAGGTGATTGAAATGGCAAATTTAGGAGGACAACCGATATTCATTATGTCTGAGGATGCTACCCGACAACAGGGTAGAGATGCTCAAGAAAACAACATAAACGCTTGTAAAGCAGTGGCAAATGCTATAAGAACAACGCTTGGTCCGAAAGGTATGGACAAGATGATGGTTGACTCCATCGGAGATCTTATCGTTACCAACGACGGAGTGACCATTCTTGACGAGATGGAATTAGAACATCCTGCTGCAAAGATGATGGTGGAGATAGCTCAGACCCAGGACGAAGAGGTCGGAGATGGAACAACCACAGCAGTAGTTATAGCAGGGGAACTTTTGAAGAAGGCTTCAGATCTTCTGGAGCAGGATATCCACCCAACAGTTATCTCATCGGGTTACAGGATGGCCAAGATGAAAGCACTTGAGGTTCTTGAAGAAGTGGCAGAAGATGTTTCTTTCAGCGAGAAGGATAAGCTACAGTCCGTTGCTAAAACAGCAATGACTGGAAAGAGCTCAGAGAGCTCAAAGGATTATCTTTCCAAGATATGTGCTGATGCAGTTGTTTCAGTGGCTGAAAAATACGATGGAAGTTACAGGATAGACAGGGATCTTATCAAGATAGTGAAAAGCCAGGGAGGCTCCGTGAATGACAGCGAACTTATCGAAGGAGTTCTTATCGACAAGGAAAAAGTTCATCCTGGAATGCCTTCCAGCGTAGATGATGCTGATATAGCTCTTATTAACACGGCTATAGAAGTCAAGGAAACTGAAACATCAGCAGAGATACAGATAAGCGATCCTTCAAAGCTTCAGGAATTCGTTGACCAGGAAGAGGAAAGCCTGAAAGAGATGGTCAGAAAGATCAAGGAATCAGGAGCGAATGTGGTGTTCTGTCAGAAAGGAATAGATGACATAGCACAGCACTATATGGCCAAGAACAACATTCTAGCAGTTAGAAGGGTCAAGAAATCAGATATGGAGAAACTTGCCAAGGCGACAGGTGGAAACATCGTAACAAGCTTGAACAATCTTGACAAATTTGATCTTGGAGAGGCAGGAAGTATCAGAGAGAGGAATGTCAGTGGTGACAAGATGCTTTTCGTCGAGGACATCGAAAAAGCCAAGTCGGTTACAATACTTGTTAGAGGAGGAACCGAACACGTGGTAGACGAAATCGAGAGGGCTTTCGAAGATGCAATAGGAGGAATCGCCTCCGCCATGAAATTTGGAAAGATAGTTGGGGGTGGAGGAGCCACAGAGATAGAAGTAGCAAAAGAGCTGAAGGACTATGCGGATTCAGTTGGAGGAAGAGAACAGCTAGCTATCAACTCTTTTGCAGAAGCCCTTGAAGTAATCCCAAGAACGCTTTCAGAGAACGCAGGACTTGACCCTATCGATGTTCTAGTGGATCTTAGGAACAAGCATGAATCAGGAGATAAATGGGCTGGAATAGATGTATTCTCCGGTAAATCAGAGAATCTTTACGATAAAGACGTTGTCGAACCGCTACAGATCAAAACTCAGGCCGTTCAGTCGGCTTCAGAGTCAGCTGAACTTATCCTGAGGATTGATGACGTGATTTCCGCTTCAGGTTTCAGTTCTGATGGCGGACCCGATGCGGGTGCCGGTGGTCCACCAGCCGGAATGGGCGGCATGGGAGGCATGGGAGGTATGATGTAGAGTCCTCCCCTTTATCCCTTATTTTTTCTTTATTTCCGGGAAAGTTATTTATATAGATGTGACTCATTTTTTTCTGTGAGTTAGTCCGAGGTAGATACTTTATGAGTGATGAAGTGGAACTGTCAGATGAGAAAAAAGCTGGTTCTGGAGAGTACGAGGTAATCCCGATGGGACCCATCAGAAAGCTCGAGAACCGGATCAAGAAGCTTGAAAAAACACAGGTTACGGGTGGAGGAAGTTCCAGTGGCGAACTTGTAAGCGACGTAATGGACATAATGAAATCTAACCAGAAAATAGTTAACGATATGGTTGAGTCCACAAGCAAGCTTCATAATTCTGTTGAGACGCTTATTGACAAGATGGATAATGTTTCGGATCAGATGAGTGGTTTCATGGAACTCTTAAAGGAGGCATCTGAGACATCGTTAGAAGAAGATGTTTCTAGCAACATCAAGCAGAGCATAGTTAATCCTATTGCTGATGGTATGTCAGATCTCAAGGAGACCAATGAACAGATGCTTCAGGGATTGGGTAAGATTGATAAGAGTCTTGAACAGCTAGATAAACGTATGAAACGTATATCTGCCGAGGGAAAGAAGTCTAGTTCTAGGAGGACTAGAAAAAGTTCCAAAAGAAGAAGGAAAAAATCTTAGGTGATAATTTGATGAATCAAAAATCGAAAAAAAGTTCTATGAACAATTTTAAAATCGAAAGGAAAGGTGTTACTCCTGTTATCGCTGTTTTGTTGCTTCTTATGATGACTGTTGCAGCTGCTGGAGGAGCCTGGATATGGATGAACCAGCTCATGGAAGAGTTTCAGGAAGAAGGAGAGGGAGAATTAGATGAAATGGATATAGGTATCAGTATAGAAGACCTATCCTGTGATGAGAAAGAAATTGATATGTTATTAAGGAACAGTGGCGAAACAGCTATAAGCTCGGCACCTGTAGATGTAATCATTAGAGAAAGTGCTACAGGCGAAAGGTACACTTCACTTTATGATGCTGATTTTACTGAGGGCAGTACCGGAAGTTATTTCAGAGAGAATCCTGAAGGAGATATCTCAAATCCTGCAGATGTCTATGAATATGAACTTCAGATAGATGATGAATGGACTGAGGATGTAACTCTAGAGTCAGCAACTAATTATGAGATTACGGTGAGATTCATCGATGAAAATGACTATGAAGTGAGGGGTAGTTGCAGAGGCTAATTGTAAGGGTTGGTAAGATATGAACGGGAGAGAAAATTTTAATAGAAGGAAGGGTGTTACTCCTGTTATCGCTGTTTTGTTGCTTCTTATGATGACTGTTGCAGCTGCTGGAGGAGCTTATATATGGATCACAGATCTTCATGATATAATAACCGGTCGAACCGAAGACGACATGGACAGGTGGGACAGAGATGTTTCTCTTACTGATTTAAGATGTTATGATGATGGTAAGGTTGTGGCAAGATTCAGGAACAGTGGAGACATAGCCTTGAATATAAATCCCGTTGATATGCTGGTTCATGACAGAGCTACCGGTGAACGCCAGGACTATGAGACAATTTACGGTATGAATCTGAGAGACGGTTCAACAGGACAAAATGAGGTAGATATAAATATATTAGGGCCGGATAATGACTTTTCGAACGTTAATAATATAGCAGCATATTCGATCGAAACAGAAGGGAATTTTGAAGCTTATAACCACTACGAGATTACTTTTAGGTTCACAGATATGAACGATATGACCGTTTCTGGTAGATGTAGAGGAGAACCCAACTGAAAAATCCGGTATTAAAATCGTTATATTTATTTACCCGTCTTCTTAATTAATTAACAATGGACAAGTTGTTTAGAAAAGGACAGGTAGGAGTTGTGACAGCTGTTTTGCTGGCAGGGATAATTTTATCAGGTGTTACAGCAGCTTTGATGTGGGGACTACCACTTCTGGAGAAAGAACAAGATGTAAGAGTTTTGGAAGATTCTCTCGATCAAATGAATGTTTTATCAGAATCCATAGAGGAAATTGCCATTACAGGAGGAAGCACAACAGTTAATTTTGAGATGGATAAGGGTACGATGATAATCAACGAGGACGAAAATATGATAGAATATGCTTTAACCACTGATGCAGCATATGTCTCAAAGGACGACTGGGCTCCTTTAAATCAGAGGGAGGTAAGAGGCCTAGACTTTGAAGGAAGTCAGACTGTTAATGACAGCGAATCATACGGTGTTTCCGGTGCTGATAAACCTGGAATCATACTTGGACTGGCAGATCCTAGAGGTGATAAATTTAACACCCGTTACAGGCTTGCCTTCAGAGAGCTTAACGACCTAGATACGGATGAAGGGTTTCAAATAGATCTGAGGGTTGAGGGAGATGTGAGTCTTTCTTCGGGAAGCCATACACTTTATCTTGAAAGCCAGGGAACAGAAACAGAGGGTATTTCTAGGAGAGGAGGCCCTCTTGAAAAAAGAATAGTTTCTATAAGTGTAGGGTGATCTCATGGGAAAGGGTCAGAGCCAGATCGTCGAGATTGTTATACTGTTTGGAGTAGGTGTTGTTATAGTTGCTGGTTTTGTAACAGCTTTTGAAAGGTTTGGAGAAAACGTAAGAGACGAAGCGATTGAGAATCAGGGTATAGCATTTGGAGACGTTGTTAGTTCAAACATAGCCTTTCTTTTATCCACAGGAGCTGATTATGGAGAAATGAATTTTATTTTACCTACTTCCATAGCTAACGAGTATTACAGTGTTGTTCTATCTGATTCGGGTGTTGAAGTTGCCCTGGGAGAAGGGAATTTTGTTAGCCACAATCTTAATGGTTTGGAAAATTTTTACGATTTGCAGGGATCGTTCAATAGTGATTTTGAAACAGCGAAAGTCCGAATGGATGGAAAAAACGTGTCTATAGGTGGTTAAATGGCATTGGATCTTGCTAAACTTATAAGGAAGATGAAAAAAGCTCAGGATGGAAAAGAAGACAATGTAAGTATGTCCAGTGGAGGCTCTGGACAAGGAGGTTCTGGAAAAGTTCGTTATGTTATGCCACCCAGATCCGAGGACATAGATCTCAAGGATCTTGATAAGGAAGCCATAAAGCAGATAGAGAGGGAAAGGATAATAGATAGAAGTGGAAACTACAGTGAATCAGGGGATAAAAAAGAGATGACTATAATGGATAGTAATAGGGATAAAATAGAGCTTATTAGGGAGAAAGAACCTGGTGAGTGGATAAAGGAGGATAATCTCTTGAATGAAGACGATGACAGCGAGAGAGATATCAGTATAAAGTATCCTGTTATACCAAATGATCCTGGTTCCAACGAAAGAGTCTTCGCATCGGTTTCTATAACGTATGATGAAGAAGAAAAATCTCTGATATACAGGGTTCATGAACCCGAGATATCTGAGAGAAACTTGAGAATCCTTGAGAGGATAGAGAACATACTGAAGGAACAGCTTGATGTAAGATTTGATCAGCTTAAACACGAAGAGGCAAAGGATTACATGGAGGAGAGGGTAAGAGAAATACTCGAATCAAGGGATTTTGGTTTATCAGGGAAAGATGAGGAGGTTATACAGTATTATGCTTACAGGAACTTCGTGGGACTTGGAAAACTTGAACCTATAATGAAGGATAAGAGGGTTGAGGATATATCATGTGACGGTGTCAACATACCTGTATATATATACCACAGAAATCCTGATGTCAGCTCTGTGAAGAGTAATGTTTACTGGGAGACAGATGAGGAGATGGATTCTTTTGTGAGAAAACTGGCTCAGAGATGTGGTAAGACTATTTCAATGTCAAGTCCTCTTCTTGACGGTGCTTTACCGGACGGATCGAGGGTTCAGGCTACCCTTGGAGTTGATATAGCCAGGAGAGGAACCAACTTCACGATAAGGAGGTTCACAGACGAACCGCTGACACCTGTACACCTGATAGAATCGGGTTCTCTGAGCCCAAGGATACTTGCATATCTCTGGCTTTGTGTTGAACACGGTAAATCTATACTTATATCAGGAGCTACAGCTTCTGGTAAAACTACTTTGCTTAATGCTCTTAGCTTATTCGTTAAACCTGAGATGAAGATTATTTCCATAGAAGACACACCTGAACTGAGACTTCCACATCCCAACTGGATACCCGAAGTTTCAAGAAGCGGTTTTGGTTCCGGAGAAAGCTCCGCTGGAGAGGTGACCATGGAAGATCTCCTTGAAGAATCCTTGAGACAGAGACCTGACTACATAATCGTTGGAGAGGTCAGAGGAGAGGAAGCATACATCCTGTTCCAGCAGATAGCCACGGGACATCCTGGAATGTCGACCATACACGCATCAAACATACAGAAAGTTCTTGACAGGTTAACGACTAAACCTATAGATCTACCTCCATCACTCATAGAAAACCTGGACATAATACTTTTCCCAAAAAGAACAAGAAGACAGGGAGACTATGTCAGGAGGGTTGGGAATATATACGAATTTGACAGGTACGACAAGGAGGCTAAGAGGCCTGTTGTAAACAGGGTTTTCAACTGGGATGCCAAAGAAGACATCTTCTTGAACGAGAACGATTCTTTCTTGCTGCACGACATAGTAGAAGATCATGGCGTGACAGTAGATGAGATACAGGAGGAGATGATGAGAAGAAAGAAAATCCTTGAATGGATGTATCAAAAAGGTATAAAGCATTACAGAGATGTTGGAGAGGTTATAACCACTTTTTATACGGATCCAAAGAGTCTTCTATCAAGGGTTGAGGAAGAGGTTATCTTGGAAGAAGATAAAGATATACAAATAGAGCAGGAAGAGGAAGAGGAGGAAAATATCTTCGAGACTTGATCAGTGGGAAGTAATTTATTGTAGAGGCCACAAATTTTTTACGTATCCCAAGGTGGAACCGTTATGAGCTTCAAAAAAGATTTCATGAATTTTTCTGTCAAGTACTTTGGAGATTTTGTCATCAATTATGAGAAGCAATTCAGCGGTATCAGGGACAGCATAAGGAAGGCAAATATCAAGATGACCCTGAGACAGTACCTTTCAGTTGCGGCGCTGTCATCAGTTATAGCTTTTGTATTTGTAACACCTTTTATCGGAATACTTTTTGGTCTCATATCTGGAGATTTAGGAGGGATTATCGGAGGTCTCATAGCAGGCCCTTTTATCGGTATAGGAGCTGCTGTAGGGGTATTCATGTTTTTTTATATATACCCCAGCAACAAGATCACGAAAAGGAGGAACAACATTGATTTCAACCTTCCATTCGCCACTACATATCTCTCAACCGTTGCGGGAATGGGTACGCCTATCGCAGCTATTTTCAGATTACTGGGAGAGTTCGAAGAATATGGTGAAGTATCGAAAGAAGCCCGTAAGATAGCTAACGATGTATATGGTTTTGGAGCTGATACAGAGATAGCATTGACAAGGGCAGCGAAGAGAACTCCTTCCGAGAAGTTCAAGGATTTACTCTGGGGGATAAACTCCATACTTACCACTGGAGGAGACCTAAAAGGTTTTCTGAGAGAGAAAGCAAATACCTACATGGATGATTACAGGAGACAGCTTGACAAGTTCTCGGACACCCTTTCTCTTCTGGTCGAGATGTATATCACTGTAGTTATAGTTGGATCCGTATTCATAATGATAATTACCACAATCATGTCGTCTTTAGGAACTGAACCGATGGTTATACTTACTTTACAGATAGCAACAGTGTTTTTAATGTTGCCGATTTCATCCATGATGTTCATACTGATAGTAAAAACGGTTTCACCTATCGAGAACTCCTGAATTAACCAGATGAAAAAACTTTAACTAATGTTCCCAAAATAATGTAACAAAGAGCGGTCCCAATGGATTTTGAAAAGATGTTGAGAAATTTGTCAACGAAGGAGAAGATAAAGTATTTTTCGATTATAGCGGGAGTAGCAGGTGTGATCCTCGCAATATTGATCTATGTCCTGATATCTTCTGCTGTAGGAGCTGGATTGTTCCTAGCGAGTCTTGTTTTTTCTTTTCTGCCATATGGGATTTACTCGTATTTTGACGACAAAAAATATGAGGAAATGGAGAGGCAGTGGCCAGCTTTTCTTAGAAACTTGTCCGAAGCAATCAAATCTGGTATGTCGCTTCCACAGGCATTTCAAAATGCTGCGCAGACTGACTACGGGAGACTCAACGAGGCCATTGATCTTTCATCCAAACAGCTTTCATGGGACATACCGTTCACCGAGGTTATGCACCGTTTTCAGGACCGGGTCAACAAGTCGAGACTTATTTCAAATTCTATATCTATTATAATGCAGTCCTATGAGTCTGGTGGAGATATAGCTAAAACTATGGACTCTATTTCTAGGAATCTGTCGAGTATACAGACTGCTCACAGGGAGAAGAAAGCCACACTGATGCAACAGGTATACATAATATATGCTATTTACTTCCTTTTCGTCGGTATTGTGATAGCGCTTTACAGGATTTTGCTACCGCTATTAGATATAGGAGGAGGTGGAGGAGATTTTATAGGCGGAGCCATAAATTTCTGTACTGATGTGAATATGGTGAGACCTTTATGCAATCTATGTCCCATGATAGGTCTTGTTGATGCTACAGACCAGATGTGTTACTACCAGGCTCTTTTCTTTATCATGCTTATAGTTCAGGGTATATTCAGCGGACTTGTTGCAGGCGAGATAGGTTCCGGCAAGATGTCCTCCGGTATCAAACACGCTCTAATAATGGTTCCAGCAGGAGTTATATCCTATGTAGTCCTACTTACCGTACTGGGTGTTTAAAATCAGGAAGGCACAGATCTCTATTGATTATATAGGAGGAGCAACCGTGTTTTTTGTAGCCATACTTTTTATAATCGTGACTACTCTAAATGTTGTACCCCGTTATTCCGACAACCTTTCCTACAACAGGTTACAGATTACGGGTTGGACGATTTCTACAACACTCATCGAAACACCTGGTTACTGGAGTCAGGGAGATGAATGGGGTTACGACTGGCACGAACCAACTAATATAGATAATGTTGAATCAATAGGACTTGAAGACTATGAAGAAGGCGGTCTGGACAGGGATAAGATATATTCACTTGGTGAAGGAGTTGGTATAGGTTATATTGAATTGAAGAGGATCTTAGCTACTGATTTTGAATTCCACTTGGATTTCACCGAGTTCGTTGTGATAGATACATCCATGGAAGGAGATTCTGACCGTGAACCCTCTGGTAAACCAGGTGGTAACTGGGGTTATGAGGTTATAGATGGAGAAGGTTATTTTTTCTATGTTTACGAGGACGGGGACGGCGATTTCGAGGTTCGTGTAGGTCAAGAAGATTATTCAGGATTCGAGTTCATCTATGAAATTACACCAGAAGATGGCAGTGTTGAGATGGAGCTTGGGGAAAACGATAGAGAGTACACATTGAATATCATCACATCAGGTGTTTTGTCAAGTGATGGGGAGATATTAGTACTCGAAAAAGATCTAAACAGCATAGGAAGAGACATACATCTTTCAGCGGACGAAATGATAAATATAAGGCGGTTTTCAAACATAGGCGACAACATCGTCAGAGTGGACATGAGGTTTTGGAAACCATGAAAAAGGGATATATCTATGCGATAGAGGGAATCATAGCAGGTCTTTTGATCGTTTTTTATCTTGGTAACATGGTGAGACCGCCTGAAAGAACAGGATGGGATCAAACTATGTTGAACCATTATTCAAGTGATTTGATGGGTGCATTATCAAGATCAGGAACTATGGAGGATATGATAAATGCTGGAAATATGGACAGGTTTCCAGTTGTTGTTTCTACAGTTGGGGGAAGGGTCAGTTCGAGGATAAGTATAGATGGGATACCCAAAAACATGATAGAGGCGGGTGTTGTCAGAACCGGAGAAGACGTCCTTATAGCTCACAGCGATCAATCCGAGATTGAGGGAGTTGGGTTCGAGCTTTCATCCGATGAGGTGGAAACAGGGTACGGATCGGTAGAGTTCGAATTTTCAGAGGTGATAGATAACAGCGTCGATCTTGACAATTACCCTGTCGAAGCGGGATCTCTGAGGGTTGGAGATGTATTTGTTGGATGCTTCGGTGAAGACAACATAGATGTAAGGGATTGCGATGGTATGTACCAGGTGGGTCATTTGAATAATTCCATAGTCGTTTACGATCTATCCGATCTGAAAAAACTGGTAGCAGTAAATCAATTCGAATCAGGTGGAATGGTACTTCACACAGGTTTCAGAGGTATAGGAGTAGAGGAAGAGGTTAAAGAATTTTCTGTAGGAGATGTCGAACTGTACGGAGATGTTGAGACCACTTACAGTATAAATAACATCGATGAGGCTAACGGAGTTTTCGTCCTCTATGAGGAGACCTATGGTGAAAGGTCTTATGTTGAAGGCGATTACTTCAATATGTACGACATGACGTTCGAAGTCTTGAGCGTTGAGGATGATAAAGTGG
This sequence comes from Candidatus Nanoanaerosalina archaeon, assembly GCA_022729275.1. Classification (GTDB taxonomy): domain Archaea; phylum Nanohalarchaeota; class Nanosalinia; order Nanosalinales; family Nanoanaerosalinaceae; genus Nanoanaerosalina. Next base: position 8,352 of record JALDAH010000010.1, on the reverse strand, counting down.
AACTTCAATACATCACGGATATAGACTTCGATTCTCTGATCTTGAAGGATGAAGGCCTGGAGTTCATACAGGACAGGAGCGAGGTTTTCGGCAACTACGTTTCTGATGGGAATCTTCTGATACAGATAGATGATTTCGATCAGGATTTCGAGGATGAAGGTTTCCAGAACCGTCTTGGTCTGTGGAAAGAAAATTTTGAAGTTGATGATAAACACATACCTCAAAACGTGATGGTAGAGGATCCAGGCGGACCTGCAGGATACATGAAGGATTTCTTTGATTCAGGTTCTTTTGTTGTGAGTTCCGAGAGGTTTTACGATGAAGAGGCCGAGTTAAACTTCGATGGTGAGACCATCATCATCGAAAGGGGCAGTAATTACATAGATATAGATGGCGATACTTATGAACCGGGAGATTCATTGAGACTTGGCAGGAACAGATTTGAACTCGTTAAGACAGAGCCCAATGTGGTTTTCAGATCCACAGGAAGCTACATATTTGCAAATTACTTTACAGGTGAACAAATACATGGTGATAAAAACATTCTGGAGGTTGATAGATGGGAGTATGACTTTTCAGATCAACACATCGAGGCCTCGACCAGTACCACCACCAAGGACATAGAGGAATATGGTCTTCCCGAGACCGATTGTTCTAATGGTCACAGAGAGGGAAGCTTCAACCTCAACGGCGATGACATAGAGTTCGTTATAACCCCTCTTGAAATCGGTGCAGGTACAAACTGTGACCGTTTTGATCTGATAAACTTCGATTTTGAGGGTAATGGAAACTTCGATGATGGGTCTGAAGAGACGCCTGTCGGTTTTAGTGGTGACGGCCCACATACCGTTGGAAGCACTATAGAGATGGCTGGAAGGGATTATTGGATAAGGGTGGATGACGATGAAGAAGAGTTGCTTCTTAATATGGTGGATGACAGAAGCGTCCCATCAGCTGTCTGGAACAGTCAGGCATATAAGGGTTCAGGAAACATGTTTTATATAGGTGATAGAAATGTTGATGACGAGTTCGCGGCCCTACTAAGGTCTGTAATAATAAAAAGTTCTATAAGGGAAAACAGGATAGTTGGGACTGATTATTTTGGCAGTCCAAACATCGCCAACATGTTCACGGATTCTGTCACCAACGAGTTCTATCTTCCCGCGACCCTCGATACAGTGTGGTGGTTCAGATGATGGAAAGGTTTTTCAGAGAGGATAGAAAAGCACAGTTTTTTATCATCACAGTACTTATAGTTGCTGGTTCTCTTTCAATGACTATGAGCATACTTGAAGACTATGATAATATTAATTTTGACCAGATTTCATCAAGCAGAGGTCCTGTTCAGTTTTCAAGTCTTGAAAGAAGTCTGGAAGATGTTTGGTACAATGAGATGTGGGAGTATAGGAGAGAGATAACGATAAATAATCTTGAAATGGTACAATCAAATTATTTTCCCGTTAAGATGGAGGTAGATCTGGATGTAGAGAATATAGAGAGTGATTGCTCGGATCTCAGGTTCACGAATCACGAAGATGGGAACGAGATACCTTTTCAGATAGAGGAGGGTTCGAAGGACTGTACAGAAGACAAGATAGATGTTTGGCTGCTAGTTGATTTTGAGGGTTACTCTACGGAGAAAATATACATGTACTACGGAAACAAGGATGTTGACTTCCCGGAATTCGACACCGATATTGAAGTTTCAGATGAAGGTAAAACTCTGAAAAACAGTTACTACAGTGTTAACTGGGCGGATACCGGGAACGGTTGCGGTTTCATGAATTTGAACGATATGAGAGGCAACAACTTTTTCAATGGAGCATCCATACATAGAACCGATGAACCTAACTGCGAAGAGGTCAATTATGAAGAGGGAGACGTCTTTGTTGAAGGAGAATACGGAGGAACCACATTCAGGTTTTTCGCCAACAACCCATTGATTAGAAGGAAGGAAGACATAGAATTCAATGATGGGGAATTTAACGGGGTTGAAATGATGTGGTACGCCAACTATACAGATACCGAACACATTATTTTAGATGCGTTTCATCCAGGAGATGACGATGAATTATCGGTTATAACTGATACTGATACTAACCATTACGAACAGTTTGAAATAAATCAGGATAACGAGGTTGTGGGTCTTGGTATAGTTAACTCAGAGATTTATAATGGTCTTTACATAACCACTTCGATCGAGAAAGAAGACGTAGATGAGATACATGCTTTAAAAGCATTTGATGAGACCGGAGAAATGGAGAACCAGGGGTTCTTCAGGATAGGGTCTGCCTCAGATGAAATAGGATATCTGGATTACGTTGTTAATCCAGATGCATTTCCTTACAACTATTTTAGAGGTCTGAACAATCCCTTTGATCAGACAGATTTTTCCTTTGGAGAACCTGAGAGAGGAGAGTTCTATCCTTCATCTGGCTGGGAAAGGATGATGGATGTTAATGTTGAGAACTACGGAGACAGCTTTGTTTTTGATGAGTACGTGAACCTTTCCCTGGATCTTTCTGTTTTCGATGATGAGAGGATAGACAACATAATTATTGTTGAGGATGGAGAGCTCAGGAACAGGAAAGTATGGGATGTGGGAGGAGAATACGATACTCTGAGCTACAGGGAACCATCGGACTATGAGGTTAGGATACCTTTCAATGAGGGTTTCGGCAGGTTCGTAAATGCTTCAGAGGACAGCGGTAACTATATTTTGGAGTTAGGAACCAATGATGAACCGCTCTGGGATACAGGTAAATATGATCTATCCATGGATTTAAGGGATGGCAGATATCTTAAGGAGATCGAGGGAAGCTCCAATATGTGGCCCTACATAGATACAGCATTCACCTATACAGTTTGGATAAATGATGAGTATGACTACGATGAAAACGATGAAGTTAATATTTTTGAAGGATCCGAGGGTAATATAATACTAAGATTAGATAATACAGGAGGTTCTACAAGAGTCGAAGGAGTTTTCAACAATATCACACATGAGTTCACTGTTCAGTCCGATGTAACGCTTAATGATAATGAGTGGCACCATATAGCTTACAGCTATGATTTAGAGGAGAACAGGATAAGGGTTTTTGTCGATGGAGAACCCTCCGATTGGGTGGAGGTTGAAGGTTTTCTGCCGGCACCAGCAACCACGCCCGCGGAGCTTGAAGACGGATTCGAGTTCGGAAACGGTTTTGGTGGCAGAATGGACGAATTCAAGTATTACGATAGAACTTTATTGGAAATAGAGGTTCTTCACCAGCAGAACATGTACTCTACGATAACTTTTGAGACATCTGTCAAGCCTCGCTCCACAAACACTGACGTCAGAATTTTTGCGGATGGAAACACGGGTTTTGAGGAATACATAGTTGATTCTTCGGAAATATCTTATGCTTACAGTGATGTGGAAACGTTTTATTCCAATGTCAGAGATTTTGATGACTCGATGAAAAGATTTGAAACCGTCCTTGATGGAACGGAGATAGCCAGAAATTTTGATATAGATATCGTGGACAAATGCGTGGATCTTGTTTATGCTTCCGGTTTATTCAACCTTCACAAACTGATCTGTTAGAACTTTTCTATAAACTCTATCTCTTCTTCTGTGAGTTCTATCTCTTCTATAATATTCTTTTTCCATTCATCGTTCCTGAAAAAGTACCTGAAAAAAGGCAGTATTTCTGTGGCTGTTGATGTGGATGTATGGATTTTTTTGCTTATCTTCTTGGATATGTCATCTCTCTTCTTTCTCGTTGCCTTGGATCTTCCCATCTTTTTGATCTTTGAGGGATAGCCGTATCTAGTGAAACCTCTGTATTTCTGCTCTTTGCTGACAGCTACACCACATGTCATGTGCTCATACACGTACCTCAGAAGTTTCCAGTTCTGTTTTTTGATCATTCTTCCCTTGTAAAGATCGGCTTTCGATAGATGGTCCATTGCCTTGGCAAGATCTTGTTTCTTCCTGTACTCCTTGTGGACGTTCTCCCTTATCCATTCGAAAACCTCGTCGTAACCTTCATCTAGCTCATCGACAGCATTTTTCGCGGTCATGATATCCATTGTCTTGAAAAGTATTTTAAGAGCCTGGAATATATCTTTGGAGGTATCCCTGTAGCCAAGGTCATTCACGAGTTTTGTTGTTATCTGGCCATGTTTATCTGAGAGCGACTGCAGATCGTTTATAGCGGCTCTCATGTCTCCTCCTGCCATTCTTGCCAACGATTTTACCGCTGTTTTGTCGTATTCCACTCCTTCTTTTTGAGCTATTTGTTTTAATCTGGCATTGACAGAGTTGGTGTGGACTTTTTTTAGTTCCACGGTGTTGCTTTTTCTTCTTATGGTCTGCATACCGTTGGCATAAGCATCGTTAGCGGTCATGATTACAGGGAATTTTGTCTTATCGATTATCTTTGATATTTGGCTCTTTCCACCCCTGTCTTTGGAGGACATGCCGTCCACTTCGTCGACAAGTATCAGTTTTTTCCTCCCTGTAAGCGATCTCTGCTGCACAGCTTTCTCAAGACTGTTCTTGAGAGCTTTTTTAGTCCTTACGTCGGAAGCGTTGGTCTCGAAAAGTTCCAGGTTCAGTTCTTTTGCTACAAGGTACGCCAGAGTTGTTTTACCTGAACCTGCTTCTCCATGTAGTAGTAGAGAATTAGTTTTCTGGTTTTCCCAGTTCTTCACCCAGTCCAAAACTTTTTCAACCTTTTTTGAGCTCCCTCGGAACTCTGTGAGGTTATTTGGACGGTGTTTTTCTGTCCAGGGCTGGCTTTTGTTCATACATTAAAAAATTTCCCGAACATCTTTTTATTTCATGTTGTTAAAACAATTGTTCATGAGAAAGGGAATAACTCCTGTGATTACATTTGTTTTGATACTTTCCATAATTATGGGTGTGGCCATCACCTCGGCTTTTTTTGTCTTCAGCCTTCAGGACAGGGTGCTTGGAGAACTTGAGAAAGGTTATGGCGACCAGCTGAACATAATTAACCAGTCCTGCGAGGGCAACGATCTAAAGCTTTTTCTGGAGAACACGCATGATGAACCAATGGAACCGTCCTATGCAACGATAAACGTTTTTGTAGGAGGTCAACATGAACCAGTGTTTTCTGAATCAGAGGTGGAGTTCACAGGAGAGTTTTTAGAAGCCGGAGGATCAGATTATTTTGAAGTGGAGCTTGGAGGTAGTTTTCAGGATGGTGAGGATTACAGGATTCTTATAGATTTTACGGCAGACGAGCTTTCTTTTCTTTGCAGGGGAGGAGGGAACCACGATGTTCTTACCATAATACATAGTTATGGAGATGATGATGAAGGCGAGCAGACATCATTTACTGAAGATGATGATTTTATAACTATCTCTGCCGATGAAAGAGAAGGATACGATTTTTTAGAATGGGATCTTACAAATATAGGTAAAGGAATTAGCGAAGATGAACAATTAGATATAGATGTGGATGAATTGGAAGACGGCAATTTAATAATAGCGTATTACGAAGAAATTGATGAACCTGAGATTTTTGTATTATATATTGAAGTAGAGGGAGAGGGTTCAACAGTTCCAGAAAAAGATGAAACACATGAGTATGAAGAGGGAAAGTCTGTTGATATATCAGCTGAACCAGAAGACGGATGGGTTTTCGAAAGATGGACAGGCGATATAGATGAAGAGGACGATGAGATAAACATCCAGATGGATCAAGATTTAAGTATAGTTGCTGAATTTGAGGAAGAAGTACCAGAACCTGTTACAGAGCACAATTTAACAGTTAATATTAATGGTGATGGCTATGTGGAAATAGCTGGAGAAACTTATTTTGAGGACTTTGAATTAGAGTTTGAAGAGGACGAGGAAGTAGAGCTGAAGGCTGAAACGGATGAAGACGACTGGAAATGGAGGGAATGGACAGGAGATATTGAAACAGATGATAAAAAAATATCATTCGAAATAGAGGAGGATACTAACCTGGATGCTATCTTCGAGTATGATGATGATAACGGTATGACTCCCTGGTAGATGAAAATTCTTTTTTATTGAGGTCTCAAAAATTCGGATGAAATAATAAATAACTTTTTTAACCTGTTTCAAGAAATTATACTTTATGAGTCACAAAAACACAGCTTTCAAGGCATTTCTTTTAACCGGACTTTTTGTTCTGATTTTTTCAACTCTTTTTTCAAATGTTGCAGCCGAGGAGATAGAGGTAGAAATAGAACTTGAAAACGGAGCTAATCTGATTCCTTCGGTTGAAAGAGACATTGATGATATCAACTGCGATTTTTCCTATTTCGTTGATTCTGATGGAGAAGATATATCTAGTTCTGATAAACCGTTTCTCTACTTTGATCCAACAGGAGGTGGATGGGTTAAGACGGATACTCTGGATCACGAAAACAAGGCTATGTGGGTACCTGTGACATCAGAGGAATGTGAGTTCTCAGCCGAAAGATCTTATTCAGAAGAGGTTGATCTTGATACAGGTATGAATCTGTTAGCTATTTCGGAAGAAGTTGATACAGGTCTTTTCTCAAAATCAGGTTGTAATATCGGTCCTTTTAGCGTGACGGGAACAGAATCCCCGTTTGCTTCCTACAATCATGAAACTGAGGACTTTGAATCATTAAACGTTGTATCAGAGAACGAACCCTTTTATGTCGCGATAGGTTCTGAATGCGAATTGGATTTTGAGGAGGGAATCAAAGGTCCTGAAGAACCTGTTGAGATGAGTGAAGTAGATTGTCAGGAAGAGTATGGTGATGAATACTGGTGTGCTACATATGATGAATGGGAAGAAGAATGTGATTCTGATGGGGAAGCCCTTGAGCTTGGTATAGAGGAGTACTGCACAATTGATGGAGAGGAGAAGGATCACTGTGTTACCTGTGATGTAGAAGATGATGAGGATAATGATGAGGATAATGATGAAGAGGACGATGAGGAAGATGATGAAAAACCGGCAAATCTTGATGAATGCCAACAAGGCGAGTTCCAGGTTGAAATATCATACCTTTTTGGGGATATAGAACTACCTCTTGAGGGTGATATGGAGTTCAAAGGAATGGAAAACGATTACTGCCCACTTTCATATAGTCTGGATTTTCAGGAGGAAAGTATTGATGATATTATTGAATCAATTGAGGAGGAGCTATATGGAGAAAATATTACTGAAGATGATCTAGAATATATATTTCCTACATTTACAGGTGATGAGAGCTACTGTTTTATACCCGAGGAGGATTTCGAAGAGTTCCATCAGAACCTTTTGGATGAAGAGATTTCCAAAGTTTTCGGCAGATGTTCAGGACATAGTTTTCTCCGTGAATCAGATTTTCTTGATTTCAAGGATATTATTGGCGAGTTCAGTGACGGAGTCTATACAGGCGATCTAGAATGGGAGGCATATATGTTTCTTTTTGAGATTTCTTACATCGATGAGATGGATTTCAGGGGTTCATGTGATGATGATGAGTACTGTGTCTTTGTTTCACAAACTGTATCGATCGAATTATTGGGAGAACACGATGATGAGGAAGCAGAGGAGGCGGAAGAAGATTTTTACCAGAATCCTGGATACTGCATAGAGCCTTGTGATGATCTAGTAGAAAGTTTACTTGAATGGCGTGACTCAAGTTCCATTAGCTCTAAGACAGGGGAGACACCTGAAGAGCTTAACTTTTCGGATACGATAGAGGATGAAGATGGTAATTTTGTAAGTTATAGCTATGTTACACGGATTATAGATGGTGTGAAGTGTGTATATGCATCAGACAAGCTTATCGAAATGGATCCCTACATAGATGATGGAGATGATATTCTAGAGATACTGCTGGATTTCAAAAAAGAAGATGATGAAGGAAATGGAGAATCCGATGAGATCAACAAAGCTACTTGTACAGAGCATATAAGTTCCGAGGGTTTCTCGGTCAACGTATGTTCTGAATACGGACACAACCTCAATTCTGTTGGTGGAGAATTAAAGGAAGGAGGTTATCTGTTAATAACACCAAATCTTGAGGAAGGACATGAGTTTGTGAAATATATAGGAGATACTGACAAACTTGTTGAAGATGAAACCGAGCCAGAGAACGAAATAACACTGGAAGGAGATATATACATCGGTTTCGATACAGAGTACTGATTTAGATTCCTATAAAATCCCTATCTGAGCCAGTAAAGATTCTATCTGGACATCGGGGCTTCCACCCTCTATTATTCTGAACTCGTACTCTCCTATCATCGATATTATGGACATCTTCTTTTTCTCAGTTATATCCAGGTTGAAAACTTCCCTGTGTATCGCTTTTATAACATCCAGACCGTCTAGACCTCTGTTGATC
>JALDAH010000060.1 GCA_022729275.1 Candidatus Nanoanaerosalina archaeon | reverse complement strand
TCTGTACTTCTGGAACTCCTGTATCGATCATCTCTTCTTCACATCTCTGCTGTTCTTCAGTACACTCAACATAGATAGGATCTACTACATCATAGCCTCCAAAACTCTCAGCAAGTTCTGTACAGAAAGGACACCACTCAGCACCATATATCTGAACATCATTGTTATCAAGACAGTCTACAAATTCGTTCATTTCTCCATTTGCTACTATATTGCCTGATGGTGAATCTTCATCGGTTGTAAAATCTCCAAAATAAGCCACAGAACCTATTAGCAGGACTAATACTGCTAAAATCAATAAATTTTTATGTCTGTTTTTCATACTGTTCTCTTTATAGATAGATAACTTTTAAAAAAATTGTATGAAAAAGTCTTCTTTTTTACAAATTTAAACCTTATAAAAACAATTTTTAAAGAAAAGTCTATGGAACTCATAAAGATATCTGAAAATATTTATGAGATAGAAAGAGAGGGAAGTATGAAAGTCCCGGCAAGGGTCTTTGCCTCTGAAAAACTTCTAGAGGATATAAAAAAGGATAGAGCCCTGGAACAGGTCAAAAATATAGCTCACCTCCCGGGTATTGAGAAGTATGCTATTATGATGCCCGATGGACATCAGGGATATGGTTTTCCTATAGGAGGTGTTGCTGCTCTCTCAACAAGAAACGGTGCTATAAGTCCGGGTGGAGTAGGTTACGATATAAATTGTGGTTTGAAACTGTTAAAAACAAATCTCAAATCTTTTGAGATAGAGGAAAAAGCTGAACAACTTGCAAATATATTGTTCAATAAGATACCTCTCGGACTAGGTAAGGGAGGTGTCAAACAGTTCACATCACAGAAAGTTTTCGATGAGGTTCTTGAAAAAGGAAGTGAATGGGCTGTAAAAAACGGTTACGGTGTCAAAGAGGATTTAGATTACTGTGAAGAAAATGGTAAAATGGATGAGGCTGACAGTTCAAAAATTTCTTCAAAAGCAAAGCAGAGAGGTATGAAACAGCTTGGTTCACTAGGAAGCGGTAACCATTTTTTAGAGGTTCAGAGAATTGATGAAATATATGATAAAGAAACAGCTGATCGTTTTGGAATATTCAAAGATCAGGTTGTAATTACTATACATTCAGGATCCAGAGGTCTTGGACATCAGGTGTGTTCAGATTATCTCAGAAAGATAGAAAAGAAACACCCCGAAGTTTTGGAAGATATACCAGATCGTGAACTTGTATTTGCGCCTTCGAACTCGAAACTTGCGGATGATTACTACAAAGCAATGTGTGGCGCAGCCAATTTTGCATGGGCAAACAGACAGTTGCTTGCTCACAGGGTTAGAGAGTGCTTCGAAAAAATATTTAAGAAAAAATGGAAGGAAATGGAGATGTATTCTTTATATGATGTGGCTCACAACATAGCCAAAAAAGAGAAACATAAAATTGATGAAGAGGAAAAAGAGTTCTTTGTACACAGAAAAGGAGCTACAAGGGCGTTCCCTGCTGAAAGAGAAGAGATCTCTGAGTTTTTTAGTGAGACTGGTCAGCCAGTTATCATACCTGGTTCGATGGGAACCTCTTCATATATACTGAAGGGAGGAGAAAAATCCCTTGAGATGACGTTCGGTTCAACTGCTCACGGTGCTGGTAGGCTTATGTCTAGAACAAAAGCCAAGAAAAGTTTTAGAGGTGATAGAGTACAAAAAGATCTTAAACATAGAAACATAATAGTCAAAGCGAGATCAGGGGGTAATATCGCTGAGGAAGCTCCTAACGTCTATAAAGATGTTGACGAGGTTATCAGGGTTTCTGATAAACTTGGTATAACCAAAAAAGTTGCTAAAATGGTACCTATGGTTAACATCAAAGGCTGAAACGGTACTTTACATAGATTTTTTCAAAGTTGTAATGATTTTATTATAAGGAATTAAAAAAAAAACTTGAGAAAAATCCGACTTTAAAAAAGAACTGTTTGTCTTTATAAATGTCGGGGTTTTAAAACTCAGACCTATGGGGGAGTACGGGTTTATAGTTGGGGATGGTTCAGACGTCCTTGATTACAAGGATGAGCTAGTCGAAAAACTTGGAGATGAGAAAGTAGGTTTCTTTGATGATAATATGTACGGATCCATCAAAGAATTTTCCGATAAATTCGATAAACTTGTCGTCCTTGGAAGGATTGAGGAGTTTTATCTTGAGGATCTCAAAACAATTTCAGACAACAAAAAAATTGTTTCTGAAAACAATATAGATGGAATATTACCGATAAAATACGATGAATTGGTTGTGGATAGTATATATGATAGTATAAGGAATATAGGTGATAGATACAAGGCCAATGATCTTCTTGAACGAATAAGTACTTTTGATAATATGGGTGTGGTTTTACACGATGGACCTGATCCTGATGCTATTTCTTCTGGATTGGCAATGAAATACCTCGGCGAGCTGAATGACACGGATATGGATATAATGTATTCAGGGAGTATAAATCATCAGGAGAACAAGGCTTTAATAAACAGGCTTGAACTTGACATGAAAAACGTGAAGGTCAAAAAGAAAGAGATGAATGGTAAAGTAATGTATGAACTCTACTGTGATGGAGAAGAGTTCTCTCTTGAAAAGTATGATGGTGTTGCAATGCTTGACACATCATTTACGAACTCCAAGATAATGTCTGCCCACAGAGATCTTAATATAGATGTTATTATAGATCACCACAGTGGATGGGAAGAAAATAATGAAAATGGTTGTTTCAAAGATATAAGAACAGAGAGAGGGGCTGTTGCCTCTATATTAACTGATTATTTCAGGATTCTAGATGTAGAACCAACGGAAAAGGTAGCTACATCTATGGCACACGGTATTTTAACAGACACTTTGGAATTTGATCCGAATGCTAGAGAGTTCACCGCGAGGGACATTGAAAACCTTTCTTTCCTTTATGATTTTGTCGATAGATCATCACTTGAAGATATAAAGAAAAGTTCGATAAGTTTTGAGACAGCAGATGTGTTGGCAAGAGCTATTTACAACAGAAAGAAACAAGGTACCAATGTTTTTTCATACCTTGGAAAAGTTAATGATACAGATGCTATACCTCAAGCAACCGATTACCTCAAAAAACTTGAGGGGATCACAACAACGATTACCTATGGTATAGAGGATGATAGGATCAGGTTAAGTGCAAGGAATTCAGATATAAAGATCAATATAGGAAAGGAACTTGAAAAGATATTTGAAAACGGTCAGAACTACGGAGATTACACATGTTCAGCTGGAGGATCATCTAGAAAAGGAGGAGCATCAATTCCTCTTGAAGCTATGGGTATGATAGGAAAAGCTATCAAGGAAGGAGGTGATCTCGATCAGTTCGAATCTGCTATACAGAGCACCATTGAAACAATGTTGAGCAAGATAGGTTCATCATAAAAAAGCGTTTTCTCACTTTTTCATGAGAACACCTATTTAAAAGTTGAGGGTTAACAGATGTTTGTCGTCCAAGATTCTTGGACGGGTATGCCTCGTATGAGGCCTCTACGAAAAGTTTGAAACTTTAAGAGTAAATGCTGTAAAAGGGTTTTGAAATGGCAAAGAAAAGTAGACCTAGGAGAGGATCGCTGGCATATAAGCCTCATAAAAGGGCTAACAGGATTTATGCTAGTTTGGACAATGTAAAAAATGTTGGTAAGCCTGAAGCTCTTGGTTTTGCAGGTTACAAAGCTGGAATGACAAGGGTTTTAAGGATAGAAGATAAGGAGGACTCTGAATTCAAAGGACAGGAGGTAGCTGAT
>JALDAH010000002.1 GCA_022729275.1 Candidatus Nanoanaerosalina archaeon | reverse complement strand
TGTTGTGAAAGAAGCCGACAACAAAACAATTCTCGAACTAGGGAAAGCCATAAACGAAAAGGCGGAAAAAGCCAGAAAAGGCAATCTAAAATTAAAAGAAATCAGAGGAAGCAGTTTCAGCATCACCAACTGGGGAAGCATCGGAGGAGAGTACGGGACGCCTCTCATAAATTATCCTGATGTTGGAATACTGGGCATAGGACGAGCAAAAGAAAAACCTGTTGTAGTAAACGGAGATATCAGAGTAGAAAAAGTTCTGCCACTTTCTTTAACCTTTGACCACAGAGCTGTGGACGGAGCATACGCCGCAAAGTTCATAGAGTTTGTAGCAAAACACTTGGAAGACTCTGAATTACTTCTTATAGATGACTGAGGTCTAAAAATGGTAGTTGGAAATATAAAAGAGTCTGCTGACGTTGTTGTCATCGGAGCAGGTCCCGGAGGATATGTTGCGGCCATAAAATTAGCTCAGCTCGGAAAAGATGTAACCCTTGTAGAAGAAAACAAGATAGGAGGAGTGTGTTTAAACGATGGATGCATACCCTCTAAAGCATTGATACACGTTGCAAAAACTTTAGAAGAGATAAAGGGGCTTGAATGCTTAAAATCAGATATAAAGGTTAGTTCTAAAGAATTGCAGGAGTGGAAAGAAAACGTCGTTAACAAACTTACTTCAGGGGTGAAGCTGCTGGAGGAAAAAAACGACGTAGAAATAATAGAAGGAAGGGCGAAGATCACAAGCCCTAAAGAAGTCCATATCAACACAGATGAAGCGTCAAAAACTTTAAAATTTAACAAATGCGTCATCGCCACAGGTTCAAAACCCTTAGAGATACCGGGGTTTGAGTTCTCAAAAAAAGGGATTATAGATTCTAAACAGGCTTTAAAGCTCGAAGAGATCCCGGAAAACCTTCTCGTTATCGGTGGAGGTTACATCGGTATGGAGCTTGGGACCGTTTATCAAAAACTTGGTTCAGAAGTGACAGTTATAGAGGCCTCCAAAAACATTCTTCCAAACATGGATTCTCAAGCCGCAAAAGTGGTTGAGAGAAGAGCCAAAGAAATCGGGATGAAAATAATCACGGGCGAAAAAGCCGAGGAAGCTGTCGAAAAAGAGTCCAAAATCAAGGTTAAAACCAGCAAATCCGAGTATGTTGCCGATAAAGTTCTTGTGGCTGTTGGTAGAGTTCCAAGAACGGAAAATATCGGCCTGGATCATGCAAATGTTGAAAAAAACGATAAAGGATTCATAGACACTGATGATGTGATGAGGACATCAAATCCTGATGTTTTCGCAATAGGAGATGTTTCAGGGCAACCTATGCTTGCACATGTTGCTATGCATGAAGGAAAAGTAGCTGCAAAAACTATTTCAGGAAAAACAGCTTTTTCAACTAGGCAAGCAGTTCCATCAGTTGTTTACACCGATCCAGAAGTTGCCACAACAGGATTATCGGAAAAAAAGGCTGTTGAAAAAGGTTTTGAGGTTGAAACAGGTAGTTTTTCGATGGCCGCTAACGGAAGAGCCATGACCATGGATTACAAAAAAGGTTTCGTAAAGCTTATTGCGGACAAAGAAAATAAAACCCTTCTTGGGGCGACTATCTGCGGTCCTGAAGCCTCTGAACTGATATCAGAACTCAGTCTAGGTATAGAAATGGGTTGTCTTGTTGAAGACGTTGAGATGACCGTACATCCGCATCCTTCTATTTCTGAAGCTGTGATGGAGGCTGCAGAAGATTTAATCGACAGACCGGTTCACAAGTACAAACAGTAAGTTGAAAAAGATGGGAGTTGAAAGTCTCCTTTTATGAAGAAACTGGCAAAAAACGTTCTAGGGGTCTTCGTCTTAGAAGACGGCGAAGTTATCGATCACAGAGAGTTTTCAGGTAAAGCCGTGGAGATCGCCAAAAAAATTTCGTGTGATACTTCCGAGGAAAAAGAACTTGAGGAGAAACACGGCAAGATGGAAAGAATCCAAATAGATGCGTTCGAAGCGGGTAAAAAAACAGGTTTGGTGGACGACAGAAAAAAGGTATACGATTTGATGAAAAAAGTAGCCACGGAAAGAACCAGATCAAAATTAAAGGAAGATCAAGAACACGATCAAGTCCTGATACAGGCTGTTAGAAGGCTTACAGAGCTCGAAAAACAATTTAACAGGTCTTTCGAGAGATTAAAAGCATGGTACTCTCTTTACTTTCCGGAGCTCGATCAAGAGACCGATAAAAACCAGGAATTTCTAGAAGAGGTTTATGGAACCTTCAAAAGAAAAGAGCTAATGGAACAAAAAAATATAGAAGAAACCACAGGTTTCAAAATGGATGACAGGGATCTCGACCAGTTAAAGACATTTGTGAAAACCGTTGAACTTTTGGATGATGAAAAGGAGAGTTTAACAGGATACATCGAATCGCTTGCTGAAGAACTAATGCCGAATACTTCTTCGGTTGCGGGTCCGCTTCTAGCAGCAAAAACTGTTTCTGAAGCAGGTTCGTTGAAAAAACTTGCTAGGATGCCTTCATCAACAGTACAGGTGTTAGGGGCTGAAAAAGCTCTTTTCAGACACATGGAAGGAAAGGGCTCGGCTCCAAAACACGGCATTATTTTTCTGCATCACACAGTAAGCGGTCTGCCTGAGGGAAAAAGAGGTAAAATGGCGAGGTACCTAGCTAACAAGTTAACTCTTGCAGCCAGGCTTGATATGTACAACGGCAATTTCAAAGGAAAAACCTACCGTGAACAGGTGGAAAAAAAGTTCAGGGAACTTAAGAGGGATTGAGAGATGAAAGAAACATATCCAAACATCTGGAGCAAAGGCAAAAAGATATACACAAAGAACCTTGTTAAAGGAGAGAAAGCATACACTGAAAAGTTTGTAGAAACAGATATAGGCGAGATGAGAGAGTGGGATCCGAGTAAATCGAAACTAGGAGCAGCGATAGCCAAACAAATCCCGGAAACAGGGATAAAAAAGGATTCGAAGGTGCTTTACCTTGGAGCTGCTTCGGGAACAACCGTATCTCATGTATCAGATATAGTGGAAAAAGGCGTAGTTTTTGGTGTGGAGTACTCCAATAAAGTTGTCAACGATTTATTGAGAACTTCTAAGAACCGTGATAATCTTTGCCCTATTTTAGGGGATGCTAGGAACCCTGAAGAATACAGCGGGATAGTTGACACAGTTGATCTTGTGTTCCAGGATGTTGCGCAGCCGGATCAAACTAAAATATTTCGAAAAAACTGCGAAGTTTTTCTTAAAGACAAAGGAACCGGCATTCTTGCCATAAAATCCAGGTCCATATCCTCATCGGAATCTAAAAAGAAGATCTTTGAGGAGCAGGAGAAAAAACTTTCAAGAAATTTCGATATTGTCTGGAAAAAAGATCTGGAGCCGTTTGAAAAGGACCACAGGATATACCTGTTAAAGAAAAAGTGAACTTCAATCCTCGATCTTTTCTGCCTGAACCGCTACCAAATCAACAGATACCTTTCGGTTAGTAGCAGCCCTCAACTCCTCTTCTAGACCTTTCACACTTACATCAGGATTTATGGCCACTATCTCTATATGAACCTGCTGCTCTGATATAGTGATATCTCTCATCAATATATCGTCAGCAAAGTTGGAATCAATTATAGATTCCATTTCCGCATTTATGTCCGTAGTCCTGATGTTTTGAACCGTCAGATAACCCAGAAACACGGTTATAAAAATCATGGAAAAAGCAGATATCATTATTGCTTGTCGGAGTTTTTTCTGCGAGACTTTTTTCCTGTAATAAGTTGATGGGGATATCCCAATCACCTTAAATGTCAGGGATCCTGCCAGTATCAAAGCCGTCATATTTGTCAGTATAACAACAAGAGAGTTCAAAAATGCGGACATCGCCCCTATGGAAAGGGAAATTCCAGAAACAGCTGCCGGAGGCACCAATGCGATAGCAACCGCAACTCCTGCAAGTTGTTCCTTGTTACCTGATAAAAAGGTCAAGGCTGATGCCGAACCTACAAAAATAGAAAGAGGGACCATTATGAGGGTGGGGTTAGCTATTAAAGACATTAAAGAATTGGGTTCATTAAAACCAGGTTTTGGTATGATAAAGGCTATTGCTACTGCCAGAAAAACTCCGAATATCGCATTGAGAAAGCTGTCCTTAATTATCCTTCTATCTCCAATGACAAAACCAAAGGAAGTGGAAATAAAAGGCCCTATAAGCGGTGCTATAACCATGGCTCCAACAACAACCATAATGTTTTCAAGCATTATTCCAAAAACAGCTATTCCTGCCGATAGCATTATCAAAATCCAAGAAACCATGTCGAAACGTGTAAAAGACAGTGCCTTTGAATACATCTCCTGCGTAGACATTTTAGAAGACACATGCTCCATCTTCCTTCCTTTTTTTATCTTTGCTGACTCCTCCAAAATATCGATTGTGAGCTCTCCTGATTTGATCTCCTTGACATGCCTGACTTTTTCTATAAGCTCGTCTATATTTTCAGGCGTTACAACCACCTGAAACTGCACAAAATCGCCTTTATCCTTCTCAACATTGTTATAGGTAACGTCGTCACAGAAATCCTTTACTACGCCCTCTATGTGTTCCGTTTTTTTCTTGGGAACCGTTATCTCCAGTCTCTTCATCAGAAAAAGATTTGTTTCCTACGCTTAATAATATTAATCTTGCGCCTATTCGGTGTCAGGCATATGCTTCAGGATGTTTTCCTTAAATTTAGAAAGGTGTTTTTTATATAATGAGGCGCCTGCAGCCTTTCTGTGGCCTCCTGCCTCTGCATCTTTTGCTATGTCTGGAGTCAATGCGTTTTTCAGTATTTTGCCCAGGTTTATCCTGCCGGACTGGCATCTTGATGACACATTGACATTTCCGTTGAATACTCTGAAAGTTATGAAAGCCCATTCCTTCTTCTCAACTGATATCTGTGTTGCAAGAGAAGAATTGATGTGGTAAGGAGATTTAAATGTAAAGAAAACAAGTTTTTTATCCTCGAAAACTTCTCTGTTTTCATCAAAATTCTTTTTTATGTTCTCGATTTCTTCGCTTACATTTTCATAGCATTTATACAGCTCCTTGTAACCCTCATGGCTTTCAATATATTTTAGTCCTCTTGACTCCGTTAAAACCCTGAAAGCAAGGTTTGAACATCTGTTAGTATTTTTATAAGGTTTAACATTCATAACAGAACTGTATGTACCATATCTGCAGTTCTTGGCTAGGTTGTACTGGCTTAGATTGGACGGAAAATACTTAGGATGCAGCCTTTTAAGTTTCTCAAACAACCCCATTGCCTGATTAACACCAAAATCCTGTATTATGCCAAGTCCTGCTATCCAGTCAAGATCCATTCCAAATCTCTTTGAAATATCGTTGCAAAGCTTTGATGCAGGAATATATATGTCTGGATTTTGCTTTCTAGGATTTACAAGTATTCCTTTATCAGGATCTCTGTCGAAATCATGGTGGTCTATGACAAGAACGTCGAGACCTAATTTTCCAGATAATTCGGACACTCTTTGAGCTGGAACACTTATATCCAAAACTATCAACTTGTTCAGATCTTTTCTTTTTACCAGTCTCTCGGTTTCTTCTCCAATGAAATGTTTTCTTCCTTCTGGAACTTTTACAAAATCAGCTCCTTTTCCCCTAACTTCTTCGAGAATTTTGGAGATTATGGCCGCCGAACAAGAACCATCCATATCCCAGTGATTAACCACGAGTATTCTGTCGTCTTCCGTTAATTCGTTCAAATAATCTACTGCTTCCTCGTACATTTTCAATCCTCGCTAACTTTTGAAACAACTGTGTCCTCATCCACTATAAACCTTGGGTCGATCTTTATCATCTTCTTTCTGCCCCCGCCTCCACCGAAAACAATATCTCTCTCAAGTACCTCTTTGTCAACAACTTTTTTCAGACCTGTGCCCACAGGAGGTACCTCTCCAACATCATATCCTGTCACCCTCTTAACTTCCTTCCTTGAAGCCATATTCACATCTTCGACTTCGAATTCTTCAGCTATTCTTTCAAAATCAGCTCTTTTGTCCCCTCTTAACACAGTAACAATTTTTTCTTCTCCTGCTTTGATGACCAAGCTCTTTATTATGTTTTTCTTGTCTGTGTTCAGAGAGCTGGCTGCCTGTGACACGGTATTGGTCTTTCCGTTTAATTCTATCACTTCTGCATCTATACTCCTCTGTTCAATAAAAAGTTCCAGTTCGTTCATAGCGAAACACCTTTCATTCAAACGGGTTCGGAAAAAGAAAAACTTATGTTTCTTCCCTTGAACTCTACTTCTCCTCCATATTTATAACGGTCTTCTCCATAATTGACTTCATTCAGATTTATCCTTTCCCTCAAAAATTCCTCATTGGACTTCAGTGGATCGAAATCTCCAACAAAAGATAGGTCAACTTGGTCCGACACATCGAGATCTTCCTCCTTTCTCTTCTGCTGTATGGCTCTTATAACTTCACTTACAAAAGCCTTGTTCTTCACTTTTTCGGTCATGTTAAGATCCATGAATATTCTTCCTCCCTCAAATTCCTTGCCCTTTACGTTCTCGGATGTTTTTTTAGTTATCTCAACGTCTTCGTCCGCTATTTCAAATCCGTCTATCCTAATTGTGCCTGTATCATTCAATTGCTCTAACTTGTCATGCTCGAGTTTTCTGATCATGTCAGCGACCTTTTCAGCTTTTTTACCGAATTTGGGACCTATTCTTGAATAATCAGGTTCGGCTTTTAAGGAAGTAGATACTTCTCCGAACTTGAAAGATTCAACGTTGGCCATCTCCTTTATTATGTGTTCCATTCCCTGTAAATCGTACTTGACCTCGTCATCCGCAGATATTATAATCTCTTTAGCCGGCCACCTGAGGCTGTACTGTTTTTCGTCCCTTATCTTGATCGCATTTTCCACGATTTCTCTGACTATCTTCATCGAGTCTTCAAGAGTTTTATCCAAAAAACTTTCCTCTGTTATGGGGTGTCCCTCCATGTGAACTGATTCTTTTTCGCCCCCAAGCTCCTGATATACTTTCTCGGAGGTGTAAGGCGCTAAAGGAGCTAGAAGAAGGTTTGTTTTTCTGACTGTTTTCATCAGAGTCCATACTGCTGCTTCATCTCCTCTCTTGACCCTGGGCCTCACAACTTTAACATACCATCTTGAAAGATCTTCAAGTATGAACTTCTCCAAATCCCTTGTAACTTGATGAAACTTGCATTTTTCCATGTTCTCGGAGACGTTTTCCACCAGATGGTTGAGCTTCGATAGCATCCATCTGTCCTCTTCCTTCAGTTCCTTTCTGTTCTTTACTTCTTTACTGTCAACGTAGGTAACCAAAAATTCCTTGGTGTTGTAAAACACGGAAAACATCCTGTAAATTTCATCCTCTATCTCTTTTTCATCGTATTTGGTCTGTTCCCATGGAGCGGCGACCCACATGGAGTAAAAACGAGGAATGTCCGAACCATATTTTTCGACCTGTTCTACAGGGTCCACCACGTTGCCCAGTGATTTCGACATTTTTTTACCCTCTTCATCAAGGACGTGCGCCTGAAAAAGCACTTTTTCAAACTGCCTGACGTCAAATCCTAGTATTCCACAGAACATAAGGGAGTAAAACCACCCTCTTATCTGATCTGATGCTTCTGTTATAAAATCAACAGGAAATCTGTCCTCCGGTACATCATCAAAAGGATAGTGCATCGAAGCGAACGGGGCGCAACCAGAATCAAACCAAACATCTAGAATGTCCTCAACTCTTTCAAAAGTTCCTCCACAATTACATCCCCATTTTATTTTATCAACAACGTGTTTATGAGGGTCAAAATCCTTAGGAAGTTGTCCTGCTAGTTTTTCAAGTTCTTCAAAGCTTCCGACAACTTCTTCCTCTCCACATTCTTCACATATCCATACGGGTACGGGAGTTCCCCAGTAGTTTTGTCTGGAAATACACCAGTCAGGGCTTTTTTCTACAAAGTTCTTAAATCTTTTCCTTACGTGTTCAGGAACCCAGTCAACTTTTTCGGTTTCTTCCAGAATTCTTCTTTTTGTCTCCTTGTTCTCAATGAACCACTGTTTTTCAGCCCTGTAAACCAGTTTGGTCTTGCACCTCCAGCAGTGAGGATACTCATGACTGTACTTTTCAGAATGAAACATCAAGCCTTTTTCTTGAAGCTTGGTGTTTATGTGTTCTTCAGCATCGAAAACCATCTTGCCCTCAAAAATTCCTGCCTCTGCAGTATAAATACCCTCTTTATCAACAGGAGAGTAAACAGGTATATCGAGTTTTATTGCTTCTTCATAATCCTCCTGTCCGTGTCCTGAAGCAGCATGAACAAGTCCTGTACCTTCTTCTAAAGTAACAAGTTCTTCCGATACATGTATCCTGTGAACCTTGTCCTTTTTATCGAGATCTTTCTGCTTGGGTATCTCATCGACAAATGGATGACGGTATTTCTTACCCTGCAACTGCAATCCTTCAAAACTGTCCAAAACCTCGTATTCCTCCTCATCATATCCTGCTTGTTCCATAACTTTATCAACAAGCTGCGTCGCTATTATAATTTTCTCGTCATCTACTTTCACTATGGAATAATCAAAATCAGGGTGTACGAAAACCGCCATGTTGGCTGGCACCGTCCAGGGAGTGGTAGTCCATATCAGGACTTTCTCCTCCCGGTTATCAAGTGGAAACTTGACGAATATGGAGGTATCTTCTACCTCCCTGTACTCATCAGTTACTTCATAACCCGAAAGAGATGTCTGACACCTGGGACACCAGTGAATTGGCTTTTTTGCCTGAAAAAGAAGGTCTTGACGATGAGCTTCCTTCACAAGCCACCACTCGCTTTCTATGTAATCATTGGTAAAGGTAAGATAAGGGTTCCTGAAGTCCTGCCATATAGCTAAGTCTTCCATAACACCTATCCACAAATCCTGAGCTGATGTTGCTCTTTCTCTACACTGTTTTATAAATTCTTCCGGTGAAATAGACTTGCCTATCTCGTTTTTGTCTTCTATACCCAGCTCTTCCTCTGTAGCAAGTTCGTTCGGTAAACCATGAGTGTCAAAACCTGCCTGATCCCAAACATCGAAACCCTGCATCTGCCTGAACCGAAGCATAACATCTTTCAAAACCTTTCCCTGCATATGTCCTACATGTGGTGCTCCGTTAAGATACGGCGGGCCGTCTATAAGAATGAATTCTTCGTTTCCCTCAGTAGACTTCCTTACTTTCTCAACTATATTGTTCTCCTTCCAGTACTTCGATATCTCCGACTGTATTTTTCTGGGCTTGAAAGACATATTTATCAACTTTTCTTAATTAACTGCCAATATTTAAGTTTTTCACCCGTCCATAAAAAACGTTTAACAAACAATAAAAAATTACTTTCCTTCCGGATACCTGTTTAATATCTTGTCAATCTCTTCCCTGGCATAATTTTTGTTGATGAACCCGTATCCCGGAAGATCTTTGACCGGTTCAAAACCTTCAAATTCAATATCCCAAAAACCTGTCTCTCTTTTAACAAGTTCAAGTGAAGCTCCTGTCCCAGAGTGTTTCCAAAACGTTTCTGAAATTTTCTTCCAGCTTCCTGTTTTCCTCAGATCTTTTACGACATTTGAAAACCTTTTAGAATCTTTTTTTGAAACTTCTAAGCCTCTTTCAGACCTAAAAATCTGGTAAAAACCTCCTCTAGGGCCTTCCAACAAAATCCTTTTATTCGATTTTTCTAAAACCTTGAGAGGTTTTTTCTTGTCGTTAAAAAGGACGTGGTTTCCTTCCTCTATTTTTTCAAAAATTTTTTGAGGTTCCACAAACAACAGTTCGGTACAAAAATTGATAAATCAGTTCAAAGTATTTTTTTCGCAAGGCTGTAAGAATCCCTAGAATTTTTAACCAAACCCTCAGATGAGATGTTCTCAAGGGATTTGCATGACTCATAAAACTTCTCCTTAAACTCATCCTCTGTATATGGAAGAAAAGGCCTGTAGAAACCATGTTGATAAAAAAAGAGCAGTCCTGGAAATGTTTCAAAAAACTGTTTCCATGACAGCCCCTCCCTGACATCGTCCCATAAAAGTATTTCATTGTTCAAAATTTTTTCGGTGTTTATATTTCCTTCAAAAAGTTCGTCTATTGTTTCTTTTTCGATCAAGCCCGCTCCATTCAATTTTTGAGGTAATATGCTGTGAACGTCCATTTCTGAAACTATGGGAACATCGTACTTTTTAGATATAGAGATTAAGTTCTCCGGTTTTTTCCAAGGGTTTAAGCTGTTCAAAAACTCTTTAAATCTTAGTTTAGCTACTCCATTGAAGAAATCGTGAACCCTCCTATATTTTCCATGAGACACCCTATTAAAAAACTTGGTATAGCCCGATGAAAACCCTATAAATGTGGGTATGCCCTTAGTTACTGTCTCCTCATAAAATCTGTTGAGCATTCTATCAGGCACCTTGTAATGCGGTGTAAACGGATGGGCGGGAGCTGCAAATTCTGCCTTTTCTGCTTCTTTAATAAATTCCTCAAAGGATAACTGGAAAAAATTTCTATCGTTATCTAAAGGCAGACCACAAATTAGAAAGTGACTGTTAGTATGTTCCACCGATAACTCCACTGAATTTATAATGGCTGCTCTTTTCCCTTCTAATTCCAATGTGACGTGTCTATCATGGTAATCAAATGAACCTCCCTTTTCTACGATCCTTTTCTCCATTTTTTTGTACTTTTTATTATTGCTTCCCCAGTGTTCTGTAAGGTTAAAAACAATATCTATGTTTTCTGGCAATTTTTCAATTATTTTCAAGAGGTCAGAAGAATGATTAAACTCTCCATAGTTCCATATACCTTCCTTTTCAGACATCCTTTTATCAGACTCTTCTGTATGTATGTGATTAACGAATAAAGCTTTTTCTCGGTTCATTGAAGAATTTTCCTCTTAAAAGCGTTTTAATATTTAAGACTATAATACATTAATCTATTAAATCCTTTTATTCTTATTACTTGATAATAATGGCAAGAAAAAGGATTTCCCTAACTCTGGATGAGGAGCTTGTAGAAAGAATTGACAGAGAAAAAGAAAAGAAAAAAATGAATAACAGGTCCAGAGCGATTGAAAAATTTCTAAAAGAACATTTCAAAAGCAAAATGGTCGAGAAAGCAGTGATACTTTGCGGAGGTAGCGAAGAAACGCCTTCCTGTGTAAAAAAAATAAAGAGCATCAAGATAATAGATGAAAAACTGAAACATCTTGAAAATTCCGGGGTAAAAACTGTATACATCGCAACCAATCAGGACGCTGAAAAAATGAGAGAAAAAATAAACGAGGAAAAGTACGGATTAACTATATATTACTCGGTTGAAGATAACCCCCTGGGAACCGCAGGATGTCTTAGGAAGCTAGGCGAACATCTAAAAGACACTTTTATCCTTACCAACGGAGATGTTATCTGCAATATAGACGTTGAAGATATGCTCAAAATACACAGGAAGAACAGACCTGAGGCTACCATGGCGCTTACGACAACCGATGACACATCAAAGTACGGTGTGGTTAATATGAAAGGGAACAAAGTTGTGGGTTTCAAAGAAAAACCGGAAGAAGCCGCCACAAAACTAATAAATGCGGGTTTCTATATCATAGAACCGTCCATCATCGGTAGGATCAAGGATAAAAAAACCGAAAAAGTGGCTATTGAAACGATTTTTGAGGAGCTCTCAGAAAAAGATCTTCTAAAAGGATATCTTTACGAAGGAGAATGGAAAGATTTTGGCAACTAAGTGGTAAAATGGAAAAAGGAATAAAGATACATGAAGAACTGATCGAGAAACAAATGGAAAAAGGAGATTTCGTACTAGCGATCGTAACATCCACAAAACCGGATTTTTACAAACAAGCTCCTTTGATGGAAGCAGCAAAGAACTTTGATGTGCCTTCTTTTGTTATACACACAGGGCAGCATTACGACGAACTTTTGAGCCATGGAATGGAAGAATACGGTCTTAACAATAATTTAGGCGCTAATCTGAATATAAGAGGAGGTTTAAGCCAGAAAACCGCAGAGATAATGATAAAAACTAAGAAACTTGCCGAGCACCTGAGAAAATATGATGGGAAAAAAATTCTTCCTATAGTGCACGGAGACACGCTAGCAGCAGGCATAGTTCCTCAGGCGTGGATGTTTGCCACAAATCAGAAATCAGCTCATAATGAGGCAGGACTAAGAGGTATGGCTCCAAAAACAACTGATTTTTACCCTATAACAGAGTTCATAGATAAACAGTTCGATGGAGAGTGGGAACTTGAAAGAAACGAACCCTTCCCGGAACAGTACAACACATTCATTGGTTCTGCTGGATCACAGTACCTCTTCCCTCCAACTAAAACGAACAAAGAACACCTTTTAAGGGAAGGCTATCACGAAGAGTCAGGTGGAAGAAAAAACATGGAGGTCGTGGGCAACTCCGTAGTGGATGCTATACAGATGAAAACTATGGCTCCTTCTGAAGAATCGGTATTCGATGTTTACCCCGAACTCGAAAAAAGAGATGACTGGATTCGTGTAGATATACACAGAAGAGCGAACCTACAGCCAGGAAGATTTTCCGCCATAATAGAAGGTGTAATCGAATTGGTTGAGAGAGGTTTCAACGTGAACTTCGTTGAGATGAACGCAACAAAAAAAGCTCTGGACGCTTATGATCTCAGAAAGAAAATAGAAAGGTTGGGAAAAAACCATGAAAACTTTCTATTTACGGGTCTTTGGAAAAAACATGCGCATGTATACGAATTTTTTAAATCAGGTAAGTGTTTCGCTGCATTGACAGACTCCGGGAGCATGCAGGAAGAACTGAACCATATAGAGGAAACGCTCTGCATGACTGTTAGATTTAATACGGACAGACCTGAAACTGTTTTCAAGGCCAACACCAATCTTTTGGTTCCTCCTGTTTCAGGAAAGTTTGTTAGAATGATGGTTGAACATGTGTACAAAAACGAAGAACTGATAAAAAGGATGAAGGCTGGTGAAAAGCTTTATGGTTCGGAAGTAGGCACCAAGATAATCAATTTCTTGATTAAGATGTACGACAGGGAGTTATTTGAGTGGACGAGCGATAGAAAAGGTTTTCACAACAAGAACATGTCGAAGTTTTCATACCTTTAGTAAAAGTTAAAATCCTTCAACATAAATTTCTCTTATGAGTCAAAAAGACACTCCATGGGGGGCGGAAGAATTCATAATAAACACAGACATAAAAAATGAGGAAAAGTACGGAAACCTCGTGGTAAAGAAATCTATTCTTGAACTTGGGGAAATGACAGAGCTTGAAAGACACAGGAAGGCTAATGTGATACTATACGTTTTGAAAGGGGCTGTTAACTTAAGAGCGGACGACGATTTTTACGAGCTTGTCGAAGGAGAATCTCACTTCGTTGAGTCTAACCTGCCACATCAGATCGAAAATCTGGAGGATGGTGTATCAGAAGTGTTGAAAATAATTTTCCCTTTCAACAAGGACGACGTGGAAATACTTGAAAACCCTTACGAATGATCCATCGGTCTTTTCATATCGGTGTTTTTCAAAACATCCCTCACATAGAAACTTCCTCCAACAATTAATGTGATTGTTACTAGTAGGCCTCTATACATTAGAACTAATGATACCGCTTCGGTTCTTAAAATGCCGTAAGAGACCAGTATGAAAAGCGTTAACGCTTCAGAAGAACCTAGTCCAGACGGGCTTATAGGTATCGCCGCTACAAGCGACCAAGAAAACGTGAAAAATGCGATTAAAAACAAGTCCGACTCTATTCCTAGTCCATAAAAAACAATATAAGTTTTTAAAACTTCCACCAACCATATGCCCGCTGTAAATAAAAGATAAAAAGTTTTCCTTTTTGTTTTGACCGCTTCTATAAAGGAGGACCGAAACAAGACATACCAATTGTTAAGAACAGGCAGTTCCTCTTTTTTTTCAATAAAAAAGTATGTAAATATTCCTGCCAATAAAACCATGAAAAGAATCGCCAGATAACCTGTAAAGCTTTCGAAAATCGTAATTACAAGAACAGAGAAGAAAAACATCAGCACAATCAAATCGAATAATCTTTCCTTCAAAACTATCAGAGAAGAATCGATAAAGTCTTTTTTGGATGATAAATAACCTCTGTAAAGATCTCCTGCACGAGCCGGTAGAAAAAAATTGACGAAAAACGAAATATTGTAGTATCTAAACGAGTCCCAAAGGCCAAGATCGACTCCTTTTTCCCCTATCACACACTTCCACCGATAACTCATAAGAAGCGTGATAAATAGCTGAACAGAAAAAAAACCGAGGAGCATCAAAGGGTTCAGACCTTTTATTACCTGAAAAACATCGGAAAAAGCCACTCCGGTAAAAACATAGTAAAAACCTACTATGATAACTAAAAAACTGACAAATATCCTTATCTTCTTAGACTTGTCCATAATTAGAGGTTTTTAATCTCGAATTACAAAAAGATTAAAAACGCCAAAATACAGATTATGGTTTCCAAGAGGTACATCCTCAGAACAATTTTTTTCTCTGTCATGCCCTCCATCCTCATGAAGATATGGCTTAAAGAGTATATCTTGTCATGTTTTGATTTTAGAGAGCCGTCTTCCTGAAGGTTACCAAGAGAGCTTGCTTTAAATCCGGATCTTAGTTTAAGAAATGCCTCTATAATCCAGGGAATGAAAACCACCACAGCGAATCTTTGAACGTTCCCTATTATCGCTGAAGCTGCAATAACCGCTCCAAAAGAGAATGTCAGGGAATCGCCGGGAAGAATCTTTGCAGGGTAAAAATTGTACTTTAAAAAGGCCAGAAGACAAAAAGACATCGAAAGAGAAAGAATAGCTGCCTCAACATGGTTGTGGATTAAGGAAAAAACACCGATAGAAAAAAGCGCTATGGCGCCTGTACCTGCTTCAAGACCGTTCTGGCCTGCTAACAAGTTAGTTCCATTGGATACACATATGACACCAATAGGTATTAGTATAAGAGGATATAAAATCCCGAAGTCCACAGAACCTATAAACGGGAATAACATCGATGATTGGCCGGCTCTAACCACCATCAGTGGAAGTGCAGCAGGCACTACCAACAGGGGTTTTACCCAGCCTTTTCTGAAACCTACTGATAATTGGCTTTCCATTTTAACCATTTCAGCGTCGTTTTTAACGTGTATGTCGTCCATCAACCCTATTAACCCTATTACCAGTACAGAGGATAGCGAAGCTAGTACCAGAGAATTATCAACTGAGGCAAATAGAAAAGTTCTTAAACCTATAAAAACGCTCACAGAAACCATAAATCCGAAAAGAACAGGTATTCCTCCTGAAGTTGGCAGAACAGGTTTGCCTTTCTTCTGCTGGTCTTTTCCAACTATCCCTGAGGATCTAAGAAAATCAATTGAGACATGTGTCAGTAACAAAGTAGAAAAGAAACCCGCCAAAACAGAAAAAAATATGGGCCACACGCCTTATCACCTCTCTATCTCCCACATCTTTACATAGCCGTTATCAAACACTTTCTCAACAAAATCTATGTCTTGACCGTCCATAAGATACAACCTAACAAAGGTGGAATCCATTATAGCTGGTGGCACCATAACAAGTGTTGACGGTCCATAGAAAGGATGTACAGAAACGCAGCCCCCAAAGGGTTTTTCCTCCTGAAAAGTTTCTCCAAACGCTTCCTCAATTCCTCCTGTTGATCCGCCTTCCTCAAAATTTATCAGGCCCTGTTCAGAACAAATATTGGCCACCTTTCTTGTTTCTCCAGGATACCGAATAACAGGTGTTGAGGTGAACTGTATTTCTTCCTCCATAAAATCCAAAGGCAGCAGAAGTTCCATTTCTCCACCCATATCATAATGTATAACTGTGTTGTCTTCCAGCTGAGATATCTTGCATGATCCGGTATTCTCATCAAAAACGCAGTTCAACTCCTGCATTCTGTAGAATTCCTCATTAGACCTGTGAGCTATCTGAGATACCGCGGAATACTTTCCTATCATGGTTCTGTCAAGGAAAATATAGTCGGCGCCGTACATTTCAAGCCAGTCGGTGTGATTTTCGGGTTCGCTAGATGATAGGAAATCCGCTATAGGATAATTTACTCTTTCGGTGATATTTTCGTTCCTGTAATGGAAGTGATTTCCTCCGTCCGCTATAGTGGGTCTTTCGCCTATGGACTGAGTCCAGTAACCGTAGTCCCACCATGAAAGCATGACCGATCCTTCTGGAGTTTCCTCCCTCATATATTCAAAAGCCTCGTACCATGGCTGTTCCGGAGATCCTCCCAAACGGTCGGCCCTTGCGTTTACGGCCGATAAATTCACAGTTATCATAGAAACACAAAAAGCAGTCAAGAACAAACCCATTAAAACTAGATTTATATTATCTCTAAAAGTATCCCAGAAATTGCAGCTTCTGACATAGTCTATTGATTTAGAAACTCCCAGACCGGCTACAAGTGCCACAGGGGCTCCTGTGAGTATGAAAAGTCTTGATCTTCTTGTAGCCCCATATATTGTTGATGCTATCCAGACAAAAATTATGAGATACGACCATTCGAACTCTACCGTGATCTTTTCTCCTCTTTGAAAAGCTAGGAAAATGCCTTGTAATGCTCCTAAAATAGCCACAAGGAGAATTTGTCCCAGAAAAACCGATATAATGAAAATTGCTAACCAGAACATCAAAATAACGGTCTTCCACTGTTCCATTTCTTTGTCTGTGAAGGAGTTATATACGAAAACAGATGAAGTTGTTATTGTAGTTAACACTATAGCAGGTAAAAACCCTGAAACGCCTTCTCCATCAAGACCGTAATAAATAATCAAAGATGTCAGTGAAACAGCTATTGAAACCCCTCCAACAACTACGTTCTTTCCTATCTTATCCACCTCAAAGTAATACTTGAAGAAAGCGCAAATGAAAAACACAGATATGATACCTATACCTATCAGTCCAAATGTCCAGCCACTCAAATAATCAGCGAAAAATTCTCCGCTCATGGAAGCTCCAAGTTGAACAACAACCTCGTCGATCGTAGCAGGTGTGTTTTCAGCAACTGTTCCGCCTATAACCCCTGTAGAATCCTGTAAAGCACGACTTATTACTGATGAAGTCGTATCCGCAACCGTCTGAGAATATACAGGAGAAAGTAAAAGAGCCAGACCTCCTATTAATACCAGAGAATGCGATATATACGGAACATTATCCTTCGATACTAACTCAAACTTTTCAATAAAATATCTCGCAGCCAGAAAACCAAGAACAGCAAGATGGAAATAGGTGTATGCGTTCGGAAAGCTAAGAGTGTTAGCAGACCCATCAAGCATTATCGTAATAGGAGTGCCTAACAATGCGACAGGTGCAAATGCCTTAAAAACTCTATCAACCTCCAATTTTTTCATTTTTCCGTCAAATACAGCTACAAAAATCGAGGCAAGGATGGGTAATACTGCCACAAACCCTATCACCGTGAAGGGATAAAGCATGTAAAGGAAACGTGTTCCACCCCATGCGGTTCCTGAAATACCCATTAAAACACCTGAAACTATGCCAGGCCACCACTTGTTTTCATCCCAGGACTTAAAGAAAAAATAGATCGATGTGATCATCAAAAACATCGCGGGAGGTTCTTTACCAAACCATCCTGCGGAAGATCTGTGCATAACAGCAACAGAAGTGGCAAGGAAAAAAGCCGCAAACAAACCCGCCTTCTTATCAAACATCTTTTTTCCAATGAAATACAAAGGAATAACCGCCAAAGCTCCCATAAGAGCAGGATAAAACTGGGCCCAGGTCAAAAAGTCTATTCCAAATTGTCTAGCGACCTGAAACATTAATGCCGGTATAACAACTGTTCCCTCGTTTATCATGTACACAGGATTAAAATAAGGGAAGTATCTTAAAACATCCACAGTCGGTAAGCTGCCTGATTCAGCTATTGAAGCGGACATCCTTGTTATCATGTAAGGATCAAGCGCCTGTATATAATCCATGTTTTCTACAGGAATGTATCTTACCCAGAGAGCAACAATAAATATAGCAAAAAGAACTATTCCATAAACAACCTTTTTTGGTTCAAGGGTCTCCCTAAAAAAATCTATGCCTTTGTCTATTCCGCCCATTAAAATTAGGGTTAACAAGTTAGATTTAAAATAGTTAACCAATCTCTTTAACTGTATGTCCAAATTTAGGGAAAAATTCAAGGAAAAGTTCGAACAGGGAACCAGCAGCATATTTGATAATCATAAAAAATGGGTGATAGTTCCCCTAGCGATAATAATTTTCTCCATAACTGTATTAGGCATCACATATGCTAACACAGGTTATGTCGTGGGTTTGGGAATAGAGTTCACAGGAGGAATGGAAATACAGTTCAGGGCTCCGGAAGATATTACACTAGATACAATATCAGAGTCTCTGGAGGGCGAACTTGAAAATCTGAATGTAAGACAGTTGTCGAGAGGAGATCAAAAATGGATTATACTTGAGACACAGACCGAAATTGAAAATCGGACGGAAATTGAGCAAATCCTTATAGATGCAGGAATAGAAGATTTTGGAGAGATAAATGTTAGTACTATGGGGGCTGCTGTTTCGGAAGGTTTCCTATTTGAAGCACAATTAGCTGTTCTCATCGCATTTTTAATCATGTCAACGGCGATATTTGTGGCGTTCAGGTCATTTATACCTTCGATAGCAGTCATATTATCCGCTGTTTCAATTATAATGTTTGCGATGGCTGGTATGAATATAATAGGTATAAACCTTACTCTGGGATCTCTTGCCGCTCTTTTAATGCTTATCGGTTATTCTGTTGATACAGACATAGTTCTATCGACCAGAGTATTAAAACAGAGAGAGGGTAGTCTGAAGGAAAGAATCAGGGATTCCATAGCAACAGGTACAACTATGTCTTCAGGAGGAATACTGGCGTTCACAATACTTTTACTGGTATCGACTTCACCTGTTCTCGACCAGATAGCGGCAGTTATGATAATGGGTTTGGCTATAGACATGCCGATAACATGGCTTGGAAACGCAGCGATACTAAAAATGTACGATGAAGGGAAGATATAAATGGTGCTCAAAGAATTATTGAAAGAATGGCGGATCTGGATGCTTATAACCGCCTTAATGGGTGCTCTAGTAGCTATAGGTCCTCATTATATTGAAGCAGAGGACGGCACAACCAGGTTAGACACTAATATTATACAGGGATTGGATCTTGCAGGGGGTGCAAGGATACTCATCGAACCTGACCTATCTGATGTTCCTTATGAAGAAAGACAAAGTACTATAGAACAGACTATAAGGATTTTAAGGACGAGGGTTGACGCTTATGGGCTGGAAGATATGACCATACGTCAAGTAAATAGTTTAACAGCAGACCAGGAATTTATCCAGATGGAGATGGCTGGAGCCACAACAGAAGAACTTAAAAATGTTATAGATAGTGAAGGTGTCTTCAAGGCTTCCCTTTCAATGGAAGCAGAACACGGAGACATTATTTTATTAGGAGGTTCAGAATTTGAACTTGAAGGACGGAACGAATCGATTGTTCTTGGAAATACAGAAATCATGGTAGGTGAGGAGAAAGAAGTTGAGGGTTCTGAATACAGTGTTCCTGTTGAATTTGTGAATTTAACAGAAGAAGGAAACTATAATTTGAGGTTAGTAGCGTACAAAGGAGAAGACATAACAGGAGTTGATATAACTCCTTCCAGATCGGGTGTTGGTAGAGAACAAAACGGAAACTTCCCATTCCAGTTCCAAGTATCTATAGACAGGTCAGCAGCTGAACGATTTAGGGATCTTGCACAGAACTTCGAAGCAGGAGG
The DNA here is from genome assembly GCA_022729275.1 of Candidatus Nanoanaerosalina archaeon. Lineage (GTDB taxonomy): Archaea > Nanohalarchaeota > Nanosalinia > Nanosalinales > Nanoanaerosalinaceae > Nanoanaerosalina. The sequence continues at coordinate 16,746 of JALDAH010000002.1, read as the reverse complement.
GGTTGCTCCAGGAGATGAAACAACTTATTTACAAGGAACTCAGCTTGTTTTAATACTTGACAACAATGTAGTAAGCTCTTTAAACGTTGGTTCGGTATTTAGAGATAGGGTTGTAACAGAACCATCGATAAGTGGTGGAGAACCAACAAGAGAAGAAGCAAAAGAGCAGATGAATGCACTTAAATCAGTTCTTGAGTCAGGTGCTTTGCCTGTTCCTATCTCTATATCTTCAACCGATACTGTTTCAGCGGTTCTGGGAGAAGAGTTTATGAGAGTTGCACTGACAGCTATATTTTTCGCTGTAATCGGTGTCGGATTACTGATATTTATCAGGTACAACACTCCAAAGGTCGCGCTACCTATAATAATCACAGGTTTTTCGGAAGTGTTCATAATGATAGGGATATTCGCAGATGGTTCTCACCTTTTCGAAACAGCAAGAGGGATGAGCATAATATTTCTTGTCATTGGTGTGCCAACAATAATAGGTTTAATAACAGGTTTCAAACAAAGCGATTTTACTGTGTTGATGCTTCCTGTAGTATCTCTGTTTTTGATAGGTATGATAAGATTTTCCACAGGTTTGGATCTTGCAGCTATAGCAGGCATTATCTCGGCTGTGGGTACAGGAGTTGACGATCAGATTATTATTACTGATGAAAGGACTAGAGAAAGAATTAAATCGTTAAAGAAGAGAGTGAAAAGAGCTTTCTTCATAATTTTCACTTCAGCAGCATCCACGATAGGGGCTATGATACCTGTAATGACTATTGGTGCAGGAGCTGTAAGAGGTTTCGCAATCACAACTATAATAGGTGTTATAGTAGGAATATCAGTCACAAGACCTGCATATGCTACTGCCCTAGATATATTGGATGTTTAATATTTTATTTCAGGCTCATTATCGCGTCTGTAATATCTTCATGCTCTTCAAGAGCATTCTTTGCTTCTTCCTTCGAAACGCCCGCCTTTTCAGAAACAAGCTCTATATCCTCTTCGGAAGGTCCTTTTCCCTTTTTTGTAAATTTTCCCTGTAACTGGAACATATCCTTCCCTTTAACAGATATTTTTACAAGTTCTGGATCATTAAAAACCATTTCTTCATCTCCAAGATCCACAACAACTTTTTTAGCGCCTACGTCTTCTGTTTTCATACCCATCTGCTTCATCATTTTCTCCATATTCTTTGGATTAAACATAATTATCACCAGTTTATTTTAACTCCACACTTTTTAATCATAACCATCATATAACACTGTTATATTTCATTTATTTATGAAAACATTAGTATAATGAATATTTTTTTGTATTAACCTGAAAAATTATATGGAGATCTTTTTTTCACTAGGTGTGTGAACAATACTTCATCCTGTTATATTTGCATTAATAGGTTGTCTTTCAGGACTTGTTACTGGAAGTCTTCCTGGTGTTCATCCTAACACAGTGTTTTCTGTATTGATGGTTTATTCTATAGATGGTATAAACGGTGTGATGTTTGCTCTTGGTATTGGTATAACTCATAGCCTGATAAATCATGGCCCTTCTATTTTCATAGGTATACCTGACGAAAATTCTCCTTTAATAACATTACCTGGTAAAAAATTTGTGTTAAAAGGAGAAGGATCAAAGGCTTTTTTTACAACTTACTACGGATCTATAACAGGAGTTATAATCACTTGCTTGTTTTTATATCCTCTTTATTTTTTCTATAATTATTTTTTAGAAATCATATCATATATTCAAAATTTTATTATAATAATTATTCTTTTCTACATAATATTAAGTTGTAAAAAAATAAGAGAAGGTTTATTAACTGTTTTTTTAGGTTCTTTAGTGGGTTTGATAGTATTTAATATAAATTCAATAGGAACTTCTGAAGCTTTCCTTCCTATGTTTGCTGGTCTTTTTGGAACTCCTTTGCTGGTAAAAAAATTTAGTAATGATTTTCCTGTTCAAAAAATTAATTTCTTTTTTCCCAATAAAAAAAATTTTGTCGGAGGTTTCAAGGGATTTATAGCAGGAATATTTTCATCTGTTTTACCTGGAATAGGTCCTTCATCCACAGCTACTGTACTTGATACTGAGGATAGACTAGAATTCATGTCTGCACTTGGATCTGTAAATACTACTAATATTATTACTTCAATGATTATTATTTTAACAAGTCTTAGGAGTAGAACAGGTCTTGCTGATTTCATTATTTCAAATTATTCCACTGAAAAAATCAAAATATTGTATATTATTTCTGTTGGAATTATAAGTTCAGGTTTAACGTTGTTATTAAGTAAAAAAATAGTTTTCATGTTCTCTTTCATTTTAGAAAAAATAGATGAAAAAATAATAAAAATCACTATAATTACATTACTTCTTCTCCTGATACTATATATGACAGGTCACACAGGTGTAAGTATTTATTTCATTTCAACCGGTGTAGGTCTAATAAGTTCACGTCTGGATGCAAAAAAATCATTATTGATGTCATGTATAATTATACCTGTATTACTCCTCTAGAATAATATAACAGTGTTATATAAATTTTATTTCACATAACATAGTTATATATTCATTTTCTGTGAAATAAAATAAAATCAAAAAATATAACATTGTTATATTTTTTTAAGGTATCACACCTTAATTTCATATGGAGATTTAAACAAGAGAAAAAACATAATATAATCATAATATAACACTGTTATACTTATATTGTTATTATTACTATATTTCCATAGGAAACAAAGGGGTGGTGGTGTAGAACTACCTTGTTTCAAGTGGAAACTGTTTTAAAATTAGTCTTTCTATGTTAATTCAACGGTTGTTAAAATGAGTTCACTTCAGGAGAAATTTACAGAATATCTTGAGAGAGAATCTATTTTTAAAAATAAAGATGTATTATCCACAAATTTCCATCCTGATAATATTTTACACAGGGATAAACAGGTAGATGAATTAGCTTCAATTCTTGCTCCATGTCTTAAAGGAAATGATCCATCAAATGTTTTTGTTTATGGTACTGTGGGTACGGGAAAAACACTTGTCACAAAACATGTTTGCGAAGAATTAATGAAAGTAGCTGGAAATGGTTCCAGCAAATTAAATGTTGTTTATATTAACTGCAAAATGAAGAAAGTTGCTGATACAGAATACAGGTTATCAGCAAAATTAGCAAGAGAGCTTGGAGCAGAAGTTCCAGCAACAGGGTTACCTACAGATGCAGTATATGAAAGATTTTTTGAAGCTTTAGAAGATAAAACAGGGGTTGTTATTTTAGTTCTTGACGAGATAGATGCGCTTGTACGTAAAATTGGAGATGATTTTTTGTATAACCTTACAAGGGTAAATGATGATTTAAAATCCACAAAAGTATCTCTTATAGGAATTTCAAACGATCTTAACTTCGTTGATTATATAGATGCCAGGGTAAAAAGTTCTCTTTCAGAGGAAGAAATAATTTTTCCTCCATATGATGGAATGGAACTGAAAAGAATTCTTAAACAGAGATGTGAAGAAGGGTTTAACGAAGAGGTTCTTGATAACGGCGTTATTTCAAAATGTTCTGCACTAGCAGCTTCAGAACACGGAGATGCAAGAAGAGCTATAGATCTTTTAAGAGTAGCAGGGGAACTTGCCGAAAGAGAAGATGAAAAAAAAGTTACAACAAAACATGTTGATCGAGCACAAGATAAAATAGAAAAAGATAGAGTTGTAGAAGCTGTTAGAAGCCAACCAAAACATTCTCAAATAATTTTATATACAATAATAAACATGGATGAAGGAGAAATACATACAGGAGATGTATATAAAGATTATCAAGATATGGCCAGAAGAGCAGGAAGTAAACCATTAACCCAGAGGAGAGTGAGTGATCTAATTGCTGAACTTGACATGTTAGGGGTTATAAATGCTAGAGTAGTTTCTAAAGGCAGATATGGAAGAACAAGAAAAATATCTGTTGACCTTGATAAAAGCATAGTTGAAAAACTGGACAACATTCTAAAAAACAAGTTTTATATCTGAGGTTGTTTGATGGACGGAAACAGTTTGATAAAAAAATTTTTGAAAAAAGGTATTACTGTAAGTCCAGATGTAGCTGATTATATTTCTGAGAGAGATTTTTATAGAATTATGGAGTCAGAAAAAAACATAGATCATATTGACGAGGAATCACTTTCAGAAATAAGAAAAAACAAGAAATGTTATGAGAATGGTTTAGAAACTGATATAGTTATAGAAAAGTGTTTTACAGGGAAAGAAGAGGGTAAAGATGTTGATGAGTTTGTTCAGTATTTCAATGACAGGTTTTTCAGACTGAAAGAATTTTTGATGAACAGGGTTGAATTATCAGATGCTATTTCAATAGGAAGATTGAAAGGTTACAATGACAGGGAAGATGTTTCTATAATAGGAATGGTTTCAAGAAAGTACAAGGTTAACAGCGGTCGTTGGATAGTTTATGTAGAAGATGATACAGGTATGACTAAAGTTCTTGTTGATGAAGATGAGGGTGAATGGATCGTCTCAGATGAAGTGGTTGGATTTAAAGGAGTTGTTGGAGATGATATTGTTTTTGCAAGCGAAGTGATAAGACCGGATGTACCTCTTTCAAGAGAGTACGGTGAAACCGATGAAGAGGTTTATGCTGCGTTCCTGTCAGATCTACATTTCGGTTCAAAGGACGCTTTTGGAAACAAAGCTTTGAAGTTCGCTGAGTGGGTTTGTTCCGGTAAAGGAGTTGCGAATAAGATAGGATATATTTTTTTAAACGGTGATATTGTTGAAGGCATAGGAAATTATCCTGGACAGGAGAACGATCTTGATGTTCATGACGTTTATTCACAGTACGATGAATTCAGAGAATTTGTAGATGTGATTCCCGAACACATACAGGTTGTCGTAACACCAGGAAACCACGATGTTGTAAGGATGGCAGAACCTCAACCACCTTTACCAAGGAAAGTATGTTCTGAATTACATGACCGTGAAAACGTGCATTTCCTTTCCAATCCTGCAACCGTTACTATACATGGATTTTCTTCAGGAGGGATACGAGTTTTATTGTACCACGGTTATTCTTTTGATGGACACGTTGATTCGATACCTGATCTTAGGGAGAACGCTTATGAGGATCCGTGCAGATGCATGGTGGATTATATAAAGAGAAGACATCTTGCGCCTATGTATGGTTCTAATCTTTTGAGCCCTGAGGATAGAGATTATTTGGTTATAGATATGGTTCCTGACATATTTGTTATGGGTCATACACACGGATTCAGCATTTCAAACTATAAAGGCATTAATTTAATTTCTTCAGGAACTATGCAGAGCCAGACTTCTTTTCAGAAAAGGATGGGCCACAAACCAGATCCTGGGAAAATAGCTATGGTAAACCTCATGACTAGAGATGTTAAGGTTAAGGAGGTTTAAAATTGTTGATTAAAACATTTAGAGGTGTATATGGTTGGTAGAACGGATGGAACAGTATTTTAATGATATAGAGGAAAAGACTGAGAAGGCATATGTAGTAGCTGAAAAAGCTAGGTCAAAAGGAAAAGACCCGGAAAAAAATGTCGATATCCCTGTTGCAGAAAATCTAGCAGCTAAATCTTTGGGACTGATATCAGCGTCTCTTTATCCTGAACTTGAAGGTTGTGGAGCGGAGCAAAGGATAGAAGAACTGGAAAAAGAGTATGGAAAAAATGACGAAAGAGTGGCTTTCAAGATAGGAGAGGAAATAGCGAGCGGAAAGTTTGTTAAGTTTGAATCACTCGAAAACGCTGTGGATGCAGGTATAAGAGTAGGACTCGCTTATATAACAGGAGGTATTGTTACAGCACCTTTGGAAGGAATATCCGACACATTCATAAAGAGAAATGATGATGGATCAAAGTATCTGGCTGTTTCGTATGCAGGGCCTATAAGATCTGCAGGAGGAACCGCTTCTGCAATGTCTGTTTTACTGGCTGATTATATCAGAAAAAACATCGGTCTGGAAAGATTCAAGATAAGAGATGATGAAATCGAAAGGTATGCTGTTGAGGTAGAGGATTATTTTACAAGGATCACTACAAAACAGTACACTCCTGAAAGAAAAGAAACTCGTTTTATAGCTGAGAACGTCCCTGTTGAAATTACCGGAACTCCTACAGAAAGCCTTGAAGTTTCAAGTTACAAAGATTTAGAAAGAGTGGATACAAACAGAATTAGAGGCGGTATGTGTCTGATATACCTTGATGGTCTTCCACTAAAAGCTCCAAAAATAAAGAAAAGAGTAAACAATTATGGAGAGGATTTTGGGATAGAAAACTGGTCATGGGTCGAAGATTATCTGGAATTACAGAAAGAAATACATTCAGATAATGGAAACGGTACCGAAGAGGCTGAGGAAGAAGACGAGGGAGAAAAAATTTATGAAGCTTCGGACAAGTTTTTGGAACATGTAGTCGCGGGCAGACCTATTTTTTCTTTTCCAGGTGTTAGAGGAGGTTTCAGGATAAGATATGGAAGATCGAGGACCGGAGGTCTTGCAGCTCTTTCTTTCCACCCTGCTACAATGGAAGTTACTGAGAGGTTTATGGCTCTCGGAACACAGCTAAAGATGGAATATCCTGGAAAGGCAACTGTTTCAACACCTTGCGATTCAGTGGAAGGCCCTGTTGTAAGACTGGAGGACGGAAGTGTTTTGAGTATAAACAGCAGAGAGGAAGCCAGAGAGATCATAGGAGATATTGATGAGATTCTTTTCCTTGGAGATGTTCTTGTTCCATTTGGAGAATTCGTGGAGAATGGCAAAGATCTTGTGCCTTCCCCTTATGTTGTTGAGTGGTGGTCCAAGGATGTGAGGAAAGCACTTGAAAAAAACGGAAAAAAAGATCTCGATATCAAGAAGTTTATCAAAAGACCTTTTGGACAACCTACTTTTGAAGAAGCTATAAAAATATCGGAGAAATTAGAAGTTCCTTTGCATCCCTGGATGACGTTTTTCTGGTCTGGTATAGATTTTGAACTGTTCAAAAAACTTTATGAAGAAGTTGAAAAAGCAGATTTTGATAAAGGCGAAAAGCTAAAGCTAGGAAAATCCGCTAAGAAACCTCTTGAGGAACTTTTTGTTCAGCATGAAATATCCGGCCAACAAATAATATTGTCTGAAAAGGATTCTAAGATTCTTTATAGGTCTCTGGAACCTGAAAAAACAGATTTAAGCGATTTTGAAGAAAGCATAATAAAAGGCATCTCGGATGTTTTGGGAGTTGAAATCCGAGAAAGAGATTCCGTGTATATAGGAGCAAGGATGGGAAGACCGGAGAAAGCCGAGAGAAGGTCTTTAAAAGGAGACCCCCACTTTCTTTTCCCCTGTGGATCTGAGGAAGGAGGAAGAATGCGTAATTTTATGAGAAGTTATGGCGAACACGGAACGGTTAACGAGGAAATAATACATAATTTCTGCACTGAATGCAACAGAACAGTTCATTTCTCCTACTGTCCTTACTGTGGGAAAAAATCCGAACCGGTGAGGACGTGTAAAAAATGTGGTAAAAGAGGTAAAGAAAATAAATGCGGAAACTGTGGCGGAGAAACGTCGAGAAGTAAAAAGACCAAGATACCGGTCAAGGAACTTATGAACAAGGCAAAGAGAAATCTTGGTTTGAGGGTTCTTCCAGAACTTTTGAAGTCACCGAAAAAAGTAACCGGTAAACTAAGGCATGTTGAACCGATAGAGAAAGGTCTTTTGAGAGAAAAGTACGACCTATATGTCAACAAGGACGGCACAGTAAGATATGATTCAACTGATTTGACGCTTACACATTTTAAACCTTGTGAAATAGGAACCTCTGTTGATAAATTGAGAGAACTGGGTTACAAAAAAGATGTGAATGGAGAAAAACTTGAAAGAGACGATCAGGTATTGGTATTAAAGCCGCAAGACATAGTTTTATCCAACAACAGCTACAACTTTTCCGCCGATGAATACCTTCTAAACGTTTCTAAGTTCGTTGATGAACTACTTGAAAAATTTTATGGACTGGATTCTTTTTACAACTTTGAAAAAGCAGAAGACCTGGTAGGGGAGCTTGTGATAGGTCTTGCACCTCACACATCCGGAGGCATAGTTGGAAGGATAATAGGTTTTGCCGATGCAAAGGGCACTTATGCACACCCTTACTGGCATGCTGCAAAAAGAAGAAACTGCGACGGAGATGAGGATTCGGTAATACTTTTGATGGATGCTTTATTAAACTTTTCTAGACAGTTTTTACCGGACAGCACAGGTTCTAGAACCATGGACGCTCCTTTAATCCTTTCAACAGTTCTACATCCTGACGAGGTTGATGATGAATCATGGAACGTTGACGTGGTTTCTGAGTATCCCTTGGAACTTTATGAAAAATCCCAAAACTTCTGTTCTCCTTTCGAGTTAAATATAGGTCTTGCTGAGAACTTGATCGAAAAAAACCAGTCTTTTGATTTTGATTTTACACACCCTACTAAAGACATAGAAGACGGTCCTGTTCAGTCTAACTATGTTACTCTTGGAGAGATGTCCGAAAAAGTTCAGACACAACTTGATCTCGGGAAAAAAATAAAATCCGTCAATGAAGATATGTTGGCCGAGCTTTTATTGACAGAGCATTTTATACCTGATATAAAGGGAAACTTGAACGCTTTTTCTAGGCAGAGATTCCGATGTGTGAACTGTAATGAAAAGTTCAGGAGAGTTCCTTTGAGAGGAGTATGTACAAGATGCGGAGGCAGAATACTTCTGACAGTTTCTGAAGGCGCTATAAGAAAATATCTTGAACCCTCTGAGGAAATAGCTGATGAATTTAAGGTTTCTAATTATAGAAGACAGTATATTTATCTTTTAAAGGACCAGATTATATCTTTATTCGGCAGAGCTGACAGGCAGTCCAGTCTTGGTCAGTTCACATCTAAATAATTTTTTTCATTTTCTTTTCCATACATAGAAGGGTTTTATAAGTTTTTCTGCACATGAAATAGGGGGGTATATATGTTTTTTGTTCACACTGCTTTTTTCCATGGAAGGGGGTTTATATGTATTGTTGTGTTGTAAATTATTGTTTTTTAGTATCTGCATATGAAGTTTTTTTCTGTTTACAGAGTCCAACACGCCAACTAAATGTTGTTATTTTACAATAACAATTTTAATAGAAATGAAGGGGTTGTTTTGATAAAACTTTTCCAGGTTTTAATAACACCTTTTTCTCCAGATGAAATAAGGGGGTGTGTCGTTCAGAGTTTAATTTCACATTCATTTTTTGTTTCATATTTCTTACGTGATAGTTAGTTTTAATTAGTTGAGGAATAAAAAATTAGGTATGAACAAACTAAGTGTCAGCGAAATAATGAGCAATGATGTATATGGAATCGATAAAAATGCTTCTATAAAAGAAGCAGCCCAAGAAATGAATGAAAAAGATGTAAGAGGATTAGCTGTAGTAGAAAACAATGAAGTGATAGGTATAATAGCTGGAAAAGACATATTATATAAAGTAGTGGCAGAAGGGGAGGATGTATCCGAGATCAAAGTCAAGGATATCATGACGGAAGATGTGATAGTCAGTTTTGAATCCGATAATGTTTATGATGTGGCGGTAAAAATGATCAAGAACGATATTTCTAGAGTTCCTATTGTTTCAGGATCCGGAGAAGTGGTTGGTATAGTAACTCAGACCGATTTACTTCATACATGGCCGGGTTATGTTGATCTTTTAGAGGAGCTTGCTGCAGGACCATAGATATGTAATAATTTTTTTTGATATCGGTATTTTCCTGCTAGATATAACTCTTACTAGGGGTCTTGTAACCCTGTTTTTCCCACTCTACAAACCCTCTAGTTTGACAAAACTTGCTCCACATCCGACCTTTTTCTGAATCATTAGATAGAAAAAAAAGTGAATTCAGAGAATTAACCAATAACATTCCGTACTGGACTGTCAGTAGTTAGGCATGTAAAATTTTATCAAGGAATCTTTTGCTTCCTTCCTACAAAGTTTCTTCATATGATTTATTAGTACCAAGAGGTTGCCAGTAACCTCTTTTTCATTTTGTATTATACCAAGGAGTTCTTTGGATGTGTTAGTGAGGTCTGTGTTCAAGGGTTAGGTTTTTATGTGGTTTTTATTTAAACGTTGTTTATGGGTCAGTTAAATAATAATAAGCTGCTTTTAATCTCGTGCTTGGTATTGATCATATTAATTTTTCTTTCAACAAATGCAATTTCTCTTTCGATAGCCCCGCCGATTTTTTGCTATGTAGAAGGCGAAATAGTTGAGGTAGGTTATGAGGAAGCAGTTCCTAGCTCGGATATATCCCTATATGCTCCTGAAAGATATGTTCTAGAGGTTGATATAACTTCAGCGAATCGTTCTGAAATTTTTAATCTGAGTAATTCAAATAGAACAGAGAACTGTCTAGATGAGTTTCCTGAGGGAGAAAAAGCAAGTATATCTATACCTGATGAAGAAGAAATCGATGAATATGAACTGACAGCTGGCAACAGAATTAATGGTACCGTAAAAAGAGAACAAAGGGGATATTTTGAGGATTATGATGTTGAAGGAGATCATAGTGCTCCTGTAGATAAACCAGGACCAATAATCAGATGGATTAAAAATGTTTTTGAATCGATAGTTAACTGGATTTGGAGTTCAGAATCATATTAATTAAATGGAGGATAACCTACATATGCACAGGATTAATTACTATTTGTAGTTAAGTAGTTAGGATAATCAAAGAAGTCGTTAACTCCTTTCTGTCTGCATTCTTCACCGGTTTTTTCTCAAAATTAAAATGTTTTTCTTAGTCCTAACTATTACTAGAGGCCTTGGGAACCTGTTTTTCTAACCTTACAAACCCTCTAGTTTGACAAAACTTACTTCACACCCAACTCTTTTTTGAAGAATTAATTAGAAAAAACGAGAAATTAAAGAGTTTAACTAAAAATATTACTAATCACTGTGCCACCGCTAAAACTTTTATGTATGTAAAAGTAGTAATTTTTAAGGAGTGCAGGATGGAAGCTATTAAAGAACAACCTTATTCTCAGAACGGAAGGGACTACATATATGAAGTGGAAAACTTTGAAGAGCTCAAAAAACTGGACAGGGAAAAAATAGTTAAACACTTAGAGCAGCAGAAAGCGACTGGGGTCTTTGACTTTGAGAAACACACTATCACACCTTTTCTGACAGCTATATCCATTGAATCAAAGGTTGAGGAGGAGCTTGAAAAGGTTGATACCTTCTATGAAAGCATCAGGGAAGACCTTGAAAAAATATCTAAAAACACTGATAAGGACTTGACAATGGAGGAAGAAAAGTTTCTTTTCAGATACAACCTGCTTGTGAATACCGGAGGACATTACGGAAGAGGAAGCAAGGTCAGACAAAGGTTTTCAACAGGCAGAAGGATACGGTTAGAAGACTACCCAGACCTAGCAATAACGTCAAGGATTAACAAAGACCTGTTTAAAGGAATTAACACTTTGAAATCAGATATTCCTATTGAAGAATTTCTTTTGAAGTACGACAGCTGGAAAGATGTTGCAGAAGTTGTCATGGATAAAAAAATCGATATTTTCAACTATACAAATCTTGAGGAGTTTGCTTTATGGAGGCATACTTTAGAATTTGCAAAAGATCACGGGGAATACGACACTTTGTACCTTGAAGACTTCAAACAGTATTTGGAGGAAGAAAAATTTTTCGAACAGTTTGCGGATAAGGATTACAGGATAACTGAGATCAAATACAAGGTAAACAACATACCCAGACAAATAGGGATCAACTACCACTGGACCATAAACGAGAAAACCGAGATAGATGTATATATATAATCTAGGACTTATAACACATCATCTTTATTGATTAGATTTGTCTTTTCATCTGCCGATGCTCGAAGGTTTTTAAAACTGTCAACAACTTTAAAAATTCTCAAACTGATTTTTCTGCTCTTTTTGGAATGAAAAAACGGAATCAAGTTGACAGCATTGGTTTCTGAAGTACTGGGAGGAGGTGTTTTCAGTAGTTAGGTATGTATAATTTATCAATGAATTCATCAAAAGTTGCATGCAGGCTTTCTTCACCGGTTTGCCGACCAGTGGTTTTGTTGGTACACTGTTTTCATTTTGTATTTTACCAAGGAGTTCTTTGGTGGTGTTGATGAGAATCTGGAATGTGTTAGAAAACATGGTTTAGACTTATCAGAAATTATGAACTGTTTTTATATATGAAGCATATAATAAAAAACAAAGCTCTTTCAAAAAGCGTGACCGTTAGATTTAGTGAATGTTGTGAGTGTTTACTTTTTGCAGAGATCAGACATATTTTCAAATTTTGATATCCATTCTAGTTTTTTCCATAACTTAAGCTCCTCAGCATAGGGAAGTTTCTCTATTGAAATAGGATTTAAATATTTTACATCGACTTTTCTGTCAATACCTAGTGCGAAAGCCATCTCTGCGAAGACTCCGGCCCCGATATAACCTGGCACACCGTTTTTTTCAAAGTTGAGTACGACAAGTTTATTTGTTTCCTTGATCGATGAATAACATTTTTTGAACTCTTTTCTGTATCCTTTGGCTATGTCTCCTTCTATTTTTTCAGGATAAAAAATCACTTTAAAATTATTTTGTTCCAGTTTATCTCTCCATTTTTTTATTTTGTCAAAAAAAGACATACTCGAACTTAATACCACTTTAATGTTGGACATAACAGGAATTAAATTGTAATAGTTATATAAAATCTTCCATATTTTCCAGTGGAGGACTCATGTTTTGGCTTTTGTTAGATTGTGGTTATAGGCGTATAGAATTATCGAAGAAGTCGTATACTTCTTTTTGTATGTCTTTTTCAAGGTTTTTTTCCGACGGTTATGTTTTTATTAGTTGTAACTATTGTTTGTAACTGTGACTAGAAGCCCTGTAAACCTGTTTTTTCAACCCTAGAACCTCTCTAGTTTACTTAAACCTACTCCATTTCCAACATTTTTCTGAACAATTAACTAGAAAAAACGTGAAACCAAAGAATTAACCACAAACATTCCGAAGTACTGGACTGTTAGGTAACTTATTTTAAGTTGTGAAGTTCATTTTTTGTTATGTATATAGAAGAGGAGGCTGGTAGGAAAACCACAACGATCGATGTTTCTGATTGGGAGTTAGCATATAGTGAGGTTAAAGATCTTTTAGAAAAAAGATTCATGTTTGATCGGGTTGAAGAGGAGAAATTCCGACACCATGTTGAGAGAGGCCTCATAATATCCAAGATAAACTGTTACAACGAGATGGATGATTTTACTGTTTTAGAAATAACGCTGGTTCTCAATATAACAACAGACAACCCTGAAGGATCATCAGCGTCTGTTACGATCGATTCAAAAGGAGAAGTCGTTACAAAGTATTCTAATAGTTCAGGAACGAGATCGGTATGGTACTATGCATTTAGAAGCGTCTATGATAAATTGGTCTATGGCTGGGCTAGAGGAAAATGGAAAGAAGACGCCAGAGAGCTTTTAAAAGAGGTTCACTCAGAACTCAGAGGAAGTTTAAAGAATTTGTGAGGCGATCATATGGATCCCAAGAAAGAGGAGGTTATAGAGAGAAGGGAAGAGATATATGGGAGAAATATAAATGAGATTTTTGAATACTACAGACACGCACTGAGAATAATGGAAGAACTGGGATTTGATGAAATAGAGGAGGACAGAAGCGAGATGTGGAAGTCTCTACCTATTAAACCAGATATTATAGGTTATAATTACAAGGATCCGTACACACGGATAAGAATCAAGATAAAGACAAGAGTGAAAAAACCAAGACCTAACAGGAAATATGGTGAAGATACTGTCAAAGGAAGATTCGTGATCACAGGAACTGTGGAAAGAAAAAAAGACCCTGAATGGGGATATTTGGACAGTTTTGTAGAGGAGACTTTTGTTGGTAAAACCTCCATCGTCTCATCGATAAAGAGCAGCATAATGAACTTTGTGCAAGGAAGGGTTTCAGAATCAGAGTGGGAGGTTTACAAAGAAGAAGCAGAGGAACTAGCCATTGAATTAGCTTCTCGTTTTAGACAGGTTTTGGGATCTACAGAGGCTATTGGAAGGAGCAAAAGAGAGGGATTTATACCCGACTTTGGGAAGGAGGGATCTTGAATGTTTAAGGTGGAAAGAGAAGTTGTAGAAATGGAAGAGTGGTTCGAAACTTTCAGTGTTGTGAAGTACTATGAAAAGCTTCTGGACATTCTTGAGCAAGATCTTAATTTTGATGATGTTTATGAAGTATATTACGAGGAGAACGTTGACAACAACGATTTCAAGGTGGAAATAATAGCAACAAGACAGTTGGAAGGAGGGTTCAGAGACCAGATATCTGATACAGAGCTTAGGTTTTATATAAGATATTTTAACCAGTCCCCTCTCAAGGACAAGGAAGGGGGAGAAGGGCTCTACGGAGCAGTCCAGCTTGATGTCAATACAAAGCTTGTGGTTTCAATGCCTGGCGAAAAAGATAACTGGATTCATTCGTTCCTCAGAAGGATATGGTTCAACACAGTATACAGCAAACAGTTTCTTTACTGGGTTGAACTTGCTCAAGAAGAAACAAGAAGGTATCTCAATGAGACACGCGCCTACTTTGGACTGGAACCGGTCATCAGAAAGCCCAGAAGGCAGAGGTATAAACCACTTGAGCACAGTCTATGAAATTTTAATGTTTTATATCTCAATTTTATTCTAATGGCAACGTTTTATGTGAAGATCGAAACAGGCAGCGAAGAGTTCAAGGTAGATCTATCTGGAAACATCCCAAAAATTTTTCTTAAATCAGATCCTAGACATGGAGAGGCCAATAAAGAACTGATAACACGCCTATCTGAGATATTTGGAAAAAAGACGGGTATTATGTCAGGACACCATAGAAGGAGGAAAAAGCTGATTATCGATATTGAAAAAGATGAAGTATTAAGTATTTTACGGGATTATCATGTCTAACTTATACGATTCATCTGTAAAATACATTATAAAAGCTGTTATTAACTCAAAAGGAGTTGTGGAAAAACCAGACGTAATTGGGGCGATCTTTGGCCAGACTGAGGGTTTATTAGGTCCTGACATGGACTTAAGAAAACTTCAAGTAAAGGGCAAAGTTGGCCGTATAGAGGTTGAGGTTGAAAGCGGTAAAGGCGACTCAGAAGCCAGATTAGAAATACCAAGCGGCCTGGATTCTGCAGAAACATCGATCCTTGCCGCCTCACTAGAAACCATTGACAGGGTCGGCCCATGCATTGCAGATGTAAAGGTAGAAAGCGTCGAAGATGTTCGAATTTCTAAGAGAAGCTACATAGTGGACAGAGCTCAAGAAATACTTGAAAACATGGTTGATGAGGCTCCAGGACCTGAAGATCTTTCAAAAAGCGTTAGAAAAAGGATGGACCCAACCGTTAAATCTTATTATGGGTTATATGCTGGTCCAGGAGTTTTTAATTCTGACGAAATAATTTTTGTCGAGGGGAGAAGCGATGTTTTAAACCTCCTTAACAACGGTTATGACAACGCTGTGGCGATTGGAGGGACTTCCGTACCCGAAAAAATTTCTGAAATAGCTGAAGATCATAAAAAAGTTGTTGTTTTTCTTGATGGGGATAGAGGAGGAGATTTAATAAAGAAAGAGATGGATATGAAAGTGGAATATGATTTTATAGCTAGAGCTCCTAGAGGAAAAGAGGTTGAAGATCTTAGTTCTGACGAGATAGAGTTATGTCTGGCCGAAATGAAAGAGAATTCAAAGGAAGAAAGTTTGGAAGATGAAAATGAAGTTGAATGCCAGGTTTCGGACATCGAAAGAACGGTTTTTACCAGTCTCTTGAAGGAGTTGGTGGGCACCCGAGCTGCAGTGTTTCTTGACAACGATCTTAATGAACTTGGAAAGGTACCTGCTTCTAGAATGTCTGACGGGTTTGACTCATTTGGTTCAAATACCTATGCGGTTGTTTTTGACGGCAGCATATCGGAAAAAATAGTTTCAAACGCTGAACCTTTTGGAGTTGAATTTATTGTTGGTATGAGAGGCGAAGCAAACTGTTCAAGAGTTTGTTGTTTAAAGAAGGAGGATATATAAATGTTAATGTACCTTTTTTGTGTTACGCACCTGTAGGACATAGAACATGTTTTTGGGTGTACCGTTGTTTATTTAAATCTTGATGATGGAATAAGGTTTTGTCGGCTAGTAACGGCTGGCTGACGTAAATAACTTCCTTTTGTTTTGGAAGTAAATGATGAGCACCCTAATGGGTGTGATGCAAGTAATTGGCGATAGTGGTGATATTTTACCAGTCTAGTTTCTTTATCTCTCTTTTTGGAGGGAGATTTGGTTTAGCACTCTTTTGTGAGCGTGCGACAGTCTTCATTGACTGTAATTCCGGTTGCTCCTGCCGGAGGCCACTGCTCTTGGAGTCCGATTTAGCCATGCTAGCTGACCGATTTAGATCGGAGCGGAAAGCTGAGTAACACGTAGTCAACCTGCCCTAAGGACCAGAATAACCTCGGGAAACTGAGGCTAATACTGGATAGGGAAGAATTGCCTGGAATGGCGTCTTCTTGAAATGTTCCGGCGCCTTAGGATGGGACTGCGGCTGATTAGGTATACGCTGAGGTAACTTCTCGGTGTGCCGATAATCAGTAGCGGGCGTGAGAGCGCGAGCCGTCAGTCGTGTTCTGAGACAAGAACACGGA
>JALDAH010000061.1 GCA_022729275.1 Candidatus Nanoanaerosalina archaeon | reverse complement strand
TTATCGGCGAATCAGAGTATGAACAGTATCAGTTTAAAGATGAAGAAAACGACTTTCATAACTTTGTGGAAAACATACTTCCGACCATATTAGATGTTGAAGACCAGAAACTATGTGTTCTACATGAATATCATAATAGAGTTATATGAGAATTATATTGAGAGGAAAGATATTATGTATTCTCAAGAAAACAAAAATAATGTTAAATCACTTCTATCTTATGCAGAAGAAAACAAAGATAAAATAAATATTTTCCGTGTTACAGGCCCGGTCGACCACTGGATAACAGCTGTTAGGAGAAAAGTATGGGGCGTGAATAAAGAGAGTTCTTACAGTAAAATCCAGAAAGGTGATATTCTCATTTTTCATTCTACTAAAACAACTCAAGATAGTAAGTTAAGTACAAAGGAAAGTGGGATTATTGGTGCTGGCATAGTTAGTAAAAAAGAAACAAAAAATAAACCATGGTGGTGGGCTGAATATGAGGAGGAAAGTCAATGGAAATTTATTTTGCATATGGATCCTATGTGGATTACAGGGTCTCCTAAAGTGATTTCGGACGTAAATATAATGGATAAATCAGTTATGACTCGTGAGAAGGAAACATATGCTCTTTTGGAAAACTTTATGCCTATGGAGAAAGCCAGTGAAATTTGTGAGACTATAAACGACAAGACCTTTCCTACTATGGGAAGTTTTAGCTCATTTAGGGATTCTGAGGATAAGAAAGATAAGGAGGCTCCTCTAGAGATAATAAGAAATCTTGAGCCATTGAGTAAAGTTTCGGATATTGATCAATCAGAAGATATAAGACAGAAAAAGGAGAAATATGAAACAAAAATATCTCCTGATGAAAAACTTGATATAGAAATTGGAGAAGGAATTCTGGATCACCTTCATTTTCCTGGAGGCTCCGAAAAAATTGTTGATCAAGTAGAGTCGGCTCTGATGTCCGGACAGAACATTATTTTCACAGGCCCTCCGGGAACAGGAAAAACAGAGATCGCTAGAAAGGTTTCGGAATTTCTGGCTGGTGAAACCGGTGATGAAAACATAACAAATTACAAGTTAACAACAGCTACATCAGACTGGTCTACATTTGATACAGTAGGAGGTTACATGCCTGAAAGCGGAGATGGTAGTAGACTGGTTTTCAACCCTGGAACAGTGCTTAAAAGATTTCCAAACGGAGAGAACCCGGACAGAAATGAGTTGCTGGTTATCGATGAAATAAACAGAGCTGATATAGACAAGGCATTCGGACAGCTTTTCACAGTTTTATCGGGTCAAGAAGTTTCTCTTCCTTTTGAGACGGAGAAAGGAGACGAAATAGAGATAGTTCCGGCAGATGAAGGAACACAAATATTAAAGAATAATAGGTATGTGGTACCTGAATCATGGAGAATACTTGCAACAATGAACACCTACGATAAGACATCGCTTTATGAGATGTCATACGCATTCATGAGAAGATTCTCGTTTATCCGGATTGACTGTCCGGAAATAAAAGGACCAGATCAGGAAGGTTATGAAGAATTTATCGATGGTTACCTGAATGTCTGGAGAAATATCGATTTTGAACCTGAAGATGAAGCTGTCAAGAGAACTGTTGAGGTCTGGAAAAACACTAACAGTCCTGTGGATGGAAGAGATATAGGTCCTTCTATTGTAAGAGATATCCTAAAATATGTTGAGAACCATCCTAAGGCAAATGAAAACCTTGGTAGAGTGATGAAGGAGGCGGTAGTTAGCTATATTTTCCCACAGCTTGAAGGAGTACCTGATAGAAAGAAAATAATTGTGAGTATAGCTGAAAGTAAAGTATTTGAAGATGTTGAGGAACCTCTCAAACAAACAGCAAGAGAGATGTTACAGGTAGAACTTGATGAATAGGAAAGAACTTTTGGAAGAGCTAACTGCAGATATTTTTACCTATGTGATGCAGGGAGGTTTTCCTCAGGAAAAGCTTTCCGAGAAGTTAAAGCCAGAGTCGCTTGATGAACGATTTGAGGAATATGAACACCTGATGGACCTCCATTTTATCCTGAAGGAAGAAGTTGTTGAATTTGTTGAAAAGCTTCCCAGGAGATTAAGAAGGATAAAGACACAGACAAAAAACGTTTCAAAGACAAAGAGAGGTAATATCGATGGTCGGATAAACTGGTCATCGACTATACAGAAAAGGTACTCCAGAAACCCTGGAGATAGATCTTTGTTTGTATGTGAAAATAGAACAGAGGACTACGATATTGATGAAAATATTGTTTTGAAAAAAATTCTTTCCATAATTTATCATTCTATTAAAAACAGTGAGGAGTACCTTAAAGAGGAATATGATTGGGTTACTGAGAGATGGAGAGACGAAAAAGAGCTAGTTGATGAAATGAAAAACATATTTGAGAAAAATGTCCATGTCAAGAGGATAAAGAAGCCTGAAAAATATGAGCCAACTGAAAGAATGGTACATACTGCAATAATGTCAAGAGATAGGCTTTACAGGGATTCAGCGGAACTTTTCAGAAAGAGGGAAAAAATACAGAACGGTGATAAAACAGAAATAAGGGAGATGTTAGAAAACACCATGATTGCTCCGGATGATCAGAACCGATTGCTTGAACTTTATGTTCTCTTTAGATATATTGCCACTATTCAGGACATTATGGAGGGAACACCCAGGATAAAGACGATAAGCAAAAACCGACAGGAGATAGCTAGGATAGAAGGAGAAAAAAGGATAACTCTGTATCATGATAGCTCGGGGCCTGACAGCCTACGTTTTATGTTTGATAGGGAACATGATGGTGAAGAAGGAAGGCTTACAGAGATACACGAGAAAACAAAAAATCTTCTTTCAGAATACTTTAAGATAAATAGAAACGATGTTACGGGAAGGCCTGATGTAATTGTGCTAGAAATAAAGGAAGAAAATGATTACGAGTACTTGATCACCGAGGTTAAAAATTCTACCAATAGAGAGACAGTAAGACAGGGAATTAAAGAGACCCTGGAATATTTAGCGTTTATGAAATTAGATGAGAGACCTGTTTACAGCACGGATAATCCATTTGGTGAAGGTTATAACGGGTTACTGGTAGTTCAAGATATGGAGGAAGAGACAAAAGATATAACCGATCAGAAAAGACCGCTGAAAATAGTTCAGGCATCTGAACTGTCAAGTGAAGATAGTGAGGAAAACGAAAATACTTTACGTAAACTTCTACAAGATATGATTATAAGATAAAAATGGATGAAGATATTGATATTGAAACTCTGAAAGAGGAGGTTAAGTACTTCTGTGAGGAAAGAAACTGGGATCAATTCCATGATGCAAAAGAAATAGCGATAGGCATTTCCACTGAATCGGCTGAACTTTTGGAACACTTCAGGTTCAAATCAGATCAAGAGGTAGAGGAGATCCTTGAAGATGAAAGTAAGAGACAGGAGATTTCAGATGAGGTTGCAGATATATTTTATTTCTTGTTGAGGATGGCACAGCTATACGACATTGATATTTCAGAGGCTTTTAAAAGGAAAATGCGGAAAAATAAGGAGAAATATCCTGTTGAGAAAGCCAAGGATTCTAATAAGAAGTATAAGGATCTTTAATATTTTAAAGATAAAACTATGCACAAACTACAAACACCAGAAACTTCTATAGATTACAAGGTAAGGAGAAGCAAGAGAGCTTCCAGAGCAAGAATTAAAATTGGTATAAAAACTGTAGAAGTAGTTATACCGGAAAAAAGCGGTATCCAACCTGAACAATTAC
>JALDAH010000014.1 GCA_022729275.1 Candidatus Nanoanaerosalina archaeon | reverse complement strand
TATGGCAAAACTAATTGAGATACCTGTCATAAAATCGTTTCTTTTAAGATAAAAATAATAAGCTGATAACAAGAAAAATAGGCCTGGTATATCTGTCATGACCTGAGAAGACCAGAAAAGGATCAAAGGAGATAAAGAAAATGCTAAAGTTGGTATGATAGGATCCTCGAATTTTTCATTGCAAATGCTGTAAAATAACACTATACACCCTAGGCCAAACACTGTTGTGAGCAATCTAGCAAATAAAATGCTTTCTCCTGTGAATTTCCATATAAAATATGTTAAAAACGATAAAGCCATGGGTCTACTGGGTTCGGAGTTTACAGTATCCCCGGCTATGTTTCTAGAATTCATGAGAAACGAGCCTTCATCCCACTCCAGATATGCGGTATACCCTATATAGGCGGATATAACAAAGAAAATTGTTAAAAGTAAAGCAAGACTTTTTTGGGTTTTTTAGAGAACATATTGTTCACTTTAATTTTTCATGTACTCCCTCAAAAAAGTGGTTGCATAGGTGCCCTTATAAAGGCCGAAAGAAAACTTTGCCATGTTCTTATTGATATTGAGATCGTCTTCTTCCACTTCAACCAGTTCAAAGTCTTTTACTTCTCTGAAGCATTTCCTGTAACTTCCCTCAACTCTTAGATGTTTGAGATCTCTTAATTTGAAATCCTCAAGGGCTACTTCGTCCTCTTCAAGAACCTGTTTTATCTTTTCTTCTCCCTTCGTATCCTTTATAGCAGTCTTATAACCTACGAGAGGAAGTTCATATTCCTTTTCACTAAAACCTTCGCCTATCATAAAACTCAAAGCCTTGTTAAAAACGTAAGACTGATATGCATGTATAAAAAGTTTTTGAAGTCCTTGTGGGAGTCTTTTGATGGCTCCCTCATAATCTCCCTTTTTGTTGGCCAGATGATAAAGAAGGTTTTTCTCATACCTGTATTCTGAAGGGAATCTTTCAGCCCCTCTTTCAGGATCCCTGGTCTTCCAAAGATCTTTTCTAACTTTTTTGACCTTTTCGTGTTCTTTATCATAAGGCTTCGCTATATAAGTCCATACAGCTTCTTCATAGTTCCCTTTTAAAATATGTCTTCCTACTTGATGTGTTATAGGCCTTGTAGAACCGAACCTCTGACTACCAAAATAGTTGGGGAACACTCCTTTTATTTCTGATGTTATAGAATCCACTCTTTTCTCTATATGTTCCTGAGGAATGTTTATACCTCTCACCGTTATATCGAATTTGTTGTGATTGAGATCTCCTATGTTAATCCTGTTACCCCTACCCAAGACCTCTAGCTCTATATCAGGCATAAAGACTCTTCCAAGGTCCTCCTCTTCCACACCATTTATGGACATGTACTGAGTTGTAATGGCTCTCTTGTCCTTGTTACCCGCATAACCAAATCTTTTTCTCGATATATGAAGTATCTTGGATAACTCGTGGACTGCCTGAAGGGTGGTCATATTATGCTTAGTGACCTTAACAATCAGATCTTCTCCTTCACCAATATCATGATCAGCTATTTCTACGACTCGGAAATCGTCTATCTGTTCCTTTATCTTCCCTCCTATCCCTCTTGTCTCGGATAAGTAGGACCATTCAGGTAGTTTTTCTTCAACCATATTATCACAACGTCTCCAGGTTTCCGGTAACCTTATCTATTTCTTGGACGGTTCCAGGGCCTATACCAACACATGTAGTAGTATCTGGTTCGAGTTCCGTTAATCCCGCATCCCTCACAATATAAGCAGGTATACCACTAGTTTTTGCATGTTTATAATATTTTTCAAGTTCTTTACCGTTCTTTACGGTCAGGGCAACTTTTTTCATACCCTGATCCTCCCAGTTCTTTATATCATTTTTATCCGCTTTTCTGTATGCTCCGATACTTGCATGACAAGCCTGGACGATTTTTTTGCCTTGGCTCATCCCTAAATCAGACCGCAATACCAAAACCTGTTTGAAACTTTCCATTGACCTTAAAAAGTTGGTTATGTTCGATTAAAAAAGTTTCTTGAACAAACAGAATTACTTGTTAGCAATGACTTATTTGTAACAAATCCTTTTAAATCTATTTATAAGTGGATGATCAGAAAAAAGTGGGTCGTGGAGGATTCGAACCTCCGATCTTCGCCACGTCAAGGCGACGTCCTGACCAACTAGACTAACGACCCACATCCATGAAACCAGTTCAAAGCCGAAAGTTAAAAATATTACTTGATAACTTCAAATCTCCTCTCCTATATATGGATCATAAACATTTTTTTCCTTCCTGTAATACATCTTGTAAACTAGTTCGCACCTTTCAACATCAGAATCAAGACTTTTAAAGGCTTTTTTCCTTGCTTTCTTTTCACTGACTTTTTCATCAACTTCGCTAATCCCTTCAGTATCTATACGGTTTCTTGGATATTTTAAAATCCCTTCAACATGTTTGTAAAGATTTTTCTTTTTCTCCAGCATTTCAAGGTCATCGAGCTGATCAAGTATCTTATCTACCTTTGAGAGAGAAATACCTGTATTATCAGCTATTTTTGCCTTGGAGGAAAATTCTTCAAGGGAGTTAATGATTTTTTCAGCTGATTCCGTGAGATTCAGTTTTTTGTCGATTATTTTTCCCTCTATACCATCTACAGCCACCTTTCCGACCTTTGTCGAAACCTCCCATATAGGGTAAAGTACTTTTTTACCGTCATAAAAACCTTCGACCTCCATTATATTGACCGGAGGACTATATACTTCTACCACAGACTCTTTATTTCCTTTTGGATCAGGAGCCTCTCCTGAAAATCCGTCCACCACTTCATCATTTTTCTCATCTTCCTCGATTTTGACAAACTCTTCTTCTTTCTCCTCCTCTTTTTTGGGTACTTTCTCGTGGAAGGTTGAATCAGCGGTTATCTCTTCTTTTACTTCTTCTTTATCCAGTGTTTGAGTTGTTCCGCCATGTTTGGACTTTCTAGGTCGTATATTTGTCAATATAGGATATTCTTTTCCGAGAACAAGTCCTACACCTGTCTGCAAACCTGTTATAGAGTTTTTGACCTGTGTTGTAACTCCTTCAAAGCTTTTAGAAATCGCTTTGAGATCATTAGGGTTTGTAACTCTTAGTATTATTTGGGTGTTACACTGTGATAAAATATTTTTAGCAACGTTAGCAGGCCTCTGGCTTATAACACCCAGTCCAAGACCGAATTTTCTGCCCTCAGAAGCTACTTTCCTTAGTATATCAGAGCATACGGCTTTTCCCATTCCTTTTTCTGGAACATAGTTGTGCGCTTCTTCTAATATCATTATAAATGGTTCGAGCTCTCCTCTCTTTCTCATCTCGAACATTTCTTTGGCTAATTTAAAAACAACTATTTCCTGTTCATCAGGGTCCACAGCTCTCAAATTTATCACAGAAGCTTTTCCTCTCTTAACAAGATTTTTAAGGCCTGTAGGGTTTTCTGAAAATATTCCTGCATCCCTAACGGTTTCAAGTATGTTAACCAGATTCCATTTTGCCTTGGAATCTTGTGCCATGCATTTTTCAATCACATCTTCGAACGTGTATTCCTCTCTTTCCTTCAGATCTTTGAGAGCTGTATATAACACTCCCAGCTGTGAGTTGGTCAGGTTGGTCGGTACAACTTGCTGTATCTCCTTCGCTGAAAGGTTTTTAGAGGAAAAACTCAGGCTTTCGGCTCCTTCATTTAACACTGTATTGGTGGAGAACTCATTTACAGGAAATCCTCTGGGTTCTATATTAAACCTCTTTTTCATATCACCATTTAATTCCTGATTCTCCAAACCTATGCTACTGTACTCGCCATGAGGATCTATCACCACTACCGGATAGCCCTGTTCAAGTAGTTCTTCAACCATTACCGATACCGTGTAGCTTTTACCATACCCTGTCTTTGCAAGTACCGCGAAGTGCTTGTATAACTCCTCCGAATCGAGATATATGCTTATATCCGGATTAGTAACAAGATGACCTATATATAATCCGTCCTCATCAAGACCCAAAACCTCAGATATAAGTTTCTGATCCGCATAATAAACAATAGAATCCGGTTCTATAACCGATCTAGGTTTTTTCAACATCCCTTTATAACGGTAACCTATTATTGAAGCATCAGCAACTGTTTTATATCTCTCAGTGCTGTTATCACCATTTACTGGTTTTTTTTCGACTTCATTTATCTGTGCAAGTAACCAGTCTGTTTCTTCTGTGTTGGCCTTTACAGTCACGAAGTCAAACTTCTCAACATCCCTATGCGCTTCGAAACTGAATCTTTCAGTGTTAACGGATCCTTCAACAGTTCCTATCTCCATAAAAAACAACTCTTAACCAATATTTTTCTTTTACCAAAAAAAGTATTCGGGAAAAAGGATTTTTAACCTTTAATCCTCAAGTATAACTTGATGGATGAAGATTTAAAATACTTGTTAATAATTTTTCTGATGCTTGCAGGGATAGCAACAGCACAAAATTTGTACATCACAGAAGATGATGCTCTAAACATCGGTATGTGCGATACAGAGTTGAAATGTGCGGGATATGAATTAAATGATTTTTGTGTAGGATTCAAACATAGGATTACAGAATGTTATGATCCTGGATCAGCTGAAGAGTACAGGATGGCTGAGGCAAGGTGTGCTGTACAGGCATACAACATATGTGAGGATCAGGAACTGGAAGGTTATGAATGGGTTGAACAGGCTGAATACAACAACAAATCCTGTGAAAACTGGGAGGAAGATTATCCTGAATTTACTTTGCTTCCATGTGAAGAGATGAGTCCATCAACACATAAATGGGAACATATTAGGTGATTTAGAAATGACAGAACATTTGGAAAGAACTTTTGTAGCTCTTAAACCTGATGCAGTACAGAGAGGTATAACAGGTCAAATAATACATAGGCTTGAAAGGTCTGGTATGAGGTTAGCAGCTATAAAGATGCTTACGGCTGACGATGAACTTTTGAAAAAACATTACTCGGAACACGTCGATAAAGACTTTTATAAAGGTTTGAAAGAATTCATGCAAGAAGGACCCGTTATAGCGATGGTTTGGGAAGGTGTAAATGCTGTAGAAAATGTCAGAAAGCTTGTTGGAGAAACAGCGCCAAAAGAGGCTATGCCAGGAACTATAAGAGGAGATTTCGCTCACATGTCTTTTAAGCATGCTGATGCTAAAGGAAAAGCAGTTAAAAATTTGATACATGCTTCAGGAGAATTAAATGAAGCCATGGAAGAAATAGCGCTTTGGTTCGATGAAAAAGAGATAGAGGATTACTCCAGAAGCGATATTTATCACGTAAGGTGAATTATTTCGCCGGCCTTTTTTTCTATTTTTTACGAGGTTATCCCACAGGCCTGGGTATCTCAGTATATTTTAAGTCGCTGTTCTGAAATATGTAGAGTGTTCCTTCATCATATTCCTCAGGACATTCCTCACTGATCCTTATTGACAGGTCTTCAACGGTAGTGATGTTTAAATCCAGAAATTCCCTGGCATAAACTTCTATATCAGCTTCAAGACTGCTTTTACCCTCAATTACTCCTGAAGATAATGTGTGATCACTGTACCTCACAGATACTTCAATGACATTGTCTTCCTCAGGGAAAAAACATCCTCGATAACTAGGTGTATCATAGTTCCTAGGTAAAATAAAATCGTTGTTTATCTCTACTACGCCAGCTTTTTCACTCACGCCTTCCTCTAAATCCACTGTTTCAAAAGTTCTTAAATTGTAAACTGGTTGAGCTCCCACGATATCAAATATAAGGGAGGAAAAAAGAAGTATCGTTAGGATCAACAATACTAGTCTAAAAATTTTATCCGAAAAAATCCTGCCTCTCTTCTTCACAGCATAGCCTAAACCTATGAAGAGGAAAGATGAAAATAGCAGTACTATGAAGATCTGGTTAGAGGAGAAATCAAAGTTAGAAATAGTAAAAATAAGAAAAACTACGTATGTGGCTGCTGAAAGGAAATATAGGAACTTTCCAAGAATCTTCTCTGAAATACTGTTTCCAAGTATAAAAAACATTGAAAAGGCTATAAACAAAAACAAAGATCTTGTGATAGGAGATAAACCAAAAATTATTTCTTGAGCGAAGTATATCGAGGCCACCACTCCTAATATTGCACCTGCCCCGAAAAGAATGTTGGTGCTATCGAAGTTCACATCCATAAAAAATTATATGAGACATATCATTTTAATCTTTTAGTAGGTATATGAAATCTCACGAAATCAAATAAAGAAGAGTAAACTCCTTCCTTAAGCTCGGAACTTACAAATTCTTCGGCTTTTAGCGAGTTAATGGACACATCTTCTACTACGGAGTAAAGTTTGTGCGGATCAGCTACTTCATCCATCTCAAAAAACTTGTTCAACATGTTGATTTCCGAGTACAGATGTTTCAAGACATTTAAAGAATCCTTATCTAGGTACATACTTGTACCAGAACCCATTGCTTTTTTGTATGCATTATCAGGTAAAAGAAGCTCGTAATTCAATATGAACTCTCCCTCGGATTCATCCAATTTAGATCCTATTATCTCATTGATGATTGTTAGTTCCTGGGTGAGTTCCAAAAGCAGTTTCTTGTGTAACCTGTAAACCATCGATATCTTGATTAGGGACAGAAATAAAACACAGCTAATCCATCCTACTATCAGACCTACAAAAAATTCCATGAATAACACCTCGAACAGACAAATAAGTATTGAATGTATTCCTAAAAAAAGATTTGCTTCAAAAAATCCATCAAGAATACGCCGGGGGCAGGGCTCGAACCTGCGGCCACCGCGTTAACAGCGCGGCGCTCTACCTACTAAGCTACCCCGGCATGTACTAAAAAAAAGACACAGTTTATATTTATAAATCTGATATTTTCTTTTTAACCTCTCACAAATATTATTCTTTCGAGAGGCCTTCTCAGACATTTCAATGATCAAAAAAAATTGGACAGGAATAAAAAGTTTACAAAAAAATAATTTTTCAGAGATGGATGAAGAAAAAACACTTAAGGAACAACAGGAGAGGATAGAAGAACCTATAAGAAAACTTCTTTCCTATTCAACGAAGTACAGGAATAAGATAATTATAGGGCTATGTGCAGCTCTTTTTTCAATAGTATTCGATCTTATGCCACCTTATATAATTTCTCTGGTTATCGATGAGGCCATAGCAGAAGCCAATGTACAATTACTATATTTCTTGGGAGGGGCTCTTGTTTTTGCATATGCGGCACGTTCTGTTTTCGATTATATTCAGAACAATTTCTTGTTCAAGTTCGCACAGGACACGGTCTACCAGTTAAGGATAGAAACTTATCAACATTTGCAGCAGCTTTCACTTGGTTTTTTCAGCAGAAATACTACCGGAAAAATGATGTCTAAACTTTCAAACGATACTAACAGGCTCGAAAGGTTTTTGTCTCACACCCTGAGAGATATATTTAGGAATACAGTTATGTTCATCATGATAGGTGTTGTTCTGTTCTGGATGAATTGGAGACTGGCTCTTATCGCTTTTTGGCCCATACCTGTGATAGGGTTTATGACCTACAAGTTCGCTCATAGGATAAGACCTAAATGGGATGAAGTAAGGGAGTCAGTAAGCGATGTGAATTCCAAGCTGGATGAAAACATTTCCGGCATATCTGTCATAAAAGGTTTTACAATGGAGAACTACGAACAGAAAAAAGTTGAAGAGGTCAGTGACAAGTACAGAACTACTAACAAGGAGTCCATAGATATGTGGACAAAGTTCTTCCCTGTATTATCTTTCATAATCTCTATAGGTTCTGTCATGATAATCTTTTTCGGAGGAGGACAAGTGATAGAAGGAACCCTGTCTTTAGGAATACTTGTTGCTTTTAATGGTTACATATGGAAGTTTTATTCGCCTGCAAAAATGCTTGGATGGCTCAGCAACTCCTATCAAAGAGCTGCTGCTTCAGCTGCAAGAGTTTTTGGTGTTTTGGAAGAACCTATCGATATAAAGGACGAAGGAACGGTTGAATTAAATGATATTGAGGGCAGAATAGAGTTCAGACGGGTAGAATTCAGGTATGAACCTGAAAAGGAAACGGAAAAAGCGCTTTCAAACATAAATTTAGATATACTTCCAAAGCAGAACATTGCTTTTGTTGGAGAAAGCGGTTCAGGAAAAACCACGCTTACAAAGCTTTTAATGAGATTTTATGAGCCTGATGAGGGCTGTATAACAGTTGATGACCACAACATAAAGGACATCAAATTGAAAAGTTTGAGAAAGGCCATAAGCATAGTCTCTCAGGATACTTTCCTCTTCAACGACACTGTTGAGAACAATATCCGGTATGGAAAACCCGGTGCCACAGATGAGGAGATAAGGAAAGCCGCAGAGCTTGCCGCAGCGGATGGTTTTATCAAAAAACTTGAAGACGGATACGATACTGTGGTGGGAGAGGACGGAGTTAAGCTGAGTGGAGGTCAGAAGCAGAGGATATCGATAGCCAGGGCCATATTAAAAGATGCTCCTATACTGATTATGGATGAAGCGACCAGCAATGTCGATGCGATAACAGAATTAAAGATACAGGAAGCGATCAAAAATCTGATAAAGGACAGGACCTCCTTGATAATCGCTCATGATTTAAGTACAGCTAGAATAGCGGACAAGATTGTGGCTTTGAAGGACGGGAATGTGGTTGAAGAGGGTACACATGATGAGCTCCTAGAGAAAAAAGGTTATTATCACAAACTGTGGCAGATACAGACCAAAAAAGCTAAGGACGAGTACCTTATCTGACGAACCAACTTTTATTTAGTTCCACAAAAAACATTTCCACGTGATCAAGTCATGGAAGGAAAAGAAAAAATCGGTTACCATAAAGGTGCTCTTGAATCCCTTATCAACGAGAGAAACGAATTAGGAAGACTTCTTCAAATTGTTGATGCTCTTATAGAAAATCACGCAAAAGAACTGAAAGAGGAAGGTGTCAATATACAGAAATACATCGAAGAGATCTCTGAACAAGCCGAAAAACAGTCCGAAAAAGTAGAAAAAAAGAAAAAACCTGTTCAAAAAGGCACTGGATCCAAAGAACAAAAAGATAGGGCTTCTAAAAGGAGAGAAAAGAGGAAAAAACGTCGATCAAAGAGGAAAGAAAGAAGAAAAAAGAGAGGCGACCGCAGGAAAAGATCCGAATCAAGGAGGAATAATAAGAAATCCGGAAATGAAGAAGTTGAGATAGATGATTGGCTTGAAGACTAAGTCATGTACCTGTCTTCCCATTTCCTGAAATCCTCTTCAGATAACTCGAATTCGTCCTTCTCCTCCACTTTTTTCGCATTGGAGGATAACCTGTAGATGCTTCCCAAAAACAAACCGAACCCTAGACCAAAAAGATGTGCCTCATACGCAACACCCGAATTCCCTCCTATAGCAAGGAAGTTGGTCAACAACCACATGAAACCTACAAGCCACATCGGCAGGGGTGCTCCCCAGAACAAACCTATTTTTCTAGGTTTTAAAACAGCTAGCAAAGCTATTATACCTGAAACAGCTCCGGATACGCCCAATATAAGAGAATCATAATAAAAAAAGAAAGCCGATAGATTAGCAAAAACACCAGCGGATATAAAGAACAACAGAAAGTTCTTTGAACCTATGTAGTGCTCAAGAACTGTGCCGAAAATAGCCAGGAAGAACAGATTGTTCACGATGTGCATATAGTTCTGAGTTGAGTGTATGAAAAATGAAGTTATGATAGTCCAAAAACCTGAAGGAAATTCTGCAGCTCTGAAACCAAGCACAGAAGTTATTTCTGGAGCTATAAGCTGGACTGCGTAAATGAATACCATCAGTGCGCTGAGCTTTAGGGCAAAATACCTGTTTTTCATTTTAGGGACTCTAGTACAGAAGCGATTCTTTTCTCTCCCACACCTAATATAAAGTTTGAAAGCCTGGGTCCTCTCTCCCTATTCAGGAGACATATGTAAGCTGCCCTGAAAAAATCCTTTGTTGAAAGACCTGACTCGTCTTTTATACCGAACAATGCGTTGTCAAGCTCGGAACTGTCTTTAAAATCCTTTTTTCTAAGAACTTCAGCTATCTTGAGCATGGCTTCCTTCTCTTTTTGAGATAATTTCTCCTTCAACTCCTCTTCTATCTCCTCGTTTATTTCATAGACATACCTCTCAGGAGCATGTTTCCTGGCCCATTTGAAAGCTTTCTCCATCCTTTCAATCACAAGTTCTTTTTGTTTCTCTGAGAGCTCTTTCTCGATATGACCTGTTTTCCTCAAGGATTCTATGCAGCTTTTACCCCACTCTTCCCTTGGCCTTGTCTGGGTCAAAAATGCTAGATGGTCGAAAGGAGGTCTAACAGGTTGTTCTTCTGGTATATCGACCACTGCAAGTTCATAAACTCTTTTAAGATGCTTCCTCTTTTTCTCGTTTTCCTCTTTCTCAGGATTGAAGTAAATTTCTTCTACCCTGTCGAACTTTGAGTATCTCTGAACCGTGTTTTCATCAAAAGGAATCACGAACTCCTTGTTGGGTTTTGTCTCGGTAAACAGAAATCTTATCATCTCCGGAGAATATATCTCTTTAAGATCATCAACTGTGAATATGTTCTCGGCGCTGCTAGAAGAAATTTTTTGACCGGATGCGGTTGTCACAAAATCATACATCTGGTAGACCGGGGGTTCCTCCCCATAAACTTCCCTTATGATTTCCTGTCCTGTTGTCCTAGATCCTCCCTCAACAGAGTGTTCTTTTCCAGCTGGCTCGAACGACACGTTTTCGTAAAACCATCTCATGGGCCAGTCAACTCTCCATGGAGGTTTAACTGAATCTTTCTCCTTAAAATTAGTTTTTTCTTCTATATCGCACATCTTACATCGGTATCTGACCTCGTAATCTCCATCGTAATCCAAAATCTCGGTGAAGTCCTTTCCACATTCTCTGCAGTAAACCCTGAGAGGTAACCATTTTTCGTCTAGAGGTTCTTTCCTGTACTTGTTAAGTATCTTTATTATCTTGTCCTTCTCATTCAAAGCTTTTTTTATCAGTTCGGCATATTCCGATCTTTCGAACATCTCTGTCTGACTTATGAATTCTATGTCGAGATGCATGTCTTCAACTGATTCTTCAAACTTTTTTTCGAAGTGCTCTGCATACGAATCATGACATTCCCAGGGATCAGGGACCTTTGTGAGCGGCAGACCTATGTACTTCTCGAACTCTTCGGGCACATTTTTGGGAACTTTTCTGAACCTGTCGTAGTCATCCCAGGAATAGATAAACCTGACGTCTTCCCCTCTTTTTTTAAGAGATTTAACAACAAAATCAACTGTTAAGACCTCTCTAAGGTGACCTCCATGCACTATCCCTGAAGGCGAAACACCTGCTGCACATGTATGTTTTTCTCTTTCCTCAAATTTCTTTGTCACTCCGAAAGCTATTTGATCCGACCAGAAAATTGGTTGTTCCATAAACAAATGATTTTTCTTCAAACAGTTAAAAACATTTAATAATCCTATTTCTATATTGCCTTTCGGAACATATTTTTATAACTTGGAGAAACAAGGGAAAAATAGATGTTCTCGGAAATGATAACGCCAAGGATTGCGAGCATAATAGTTTTTGTAATCTTTTTAGCAATAGTTATATGGAGGGACAGGGACAACATTGAGAGGCACTCAATACTGATAGTGAGAAGAACAAAGAAAGGAATAGAATTTATAAAGCGAGTGGCAGGTAGGTTTCCGAGAATGTGGAAGAGATGGTCCACAGCAGGTGTTTTTCTGTCTTTTCTGGTAACGATTTCGGGTTTTCTCTTCCTTGGTTACAACGTGATCAAGTCCCTTGTAGAGGCAGGTATAGATCCAGCGATAGGTCTTGTTCTGCCCACAATATCACAGACTCCTTCTATGTCTCCAGGGGTTTTCTTCATACCGTTTTGGTACTGGATTATAGGGATAGCGACCGTCATGGTGATTCACGAGATGATGCATGGTGTAGTTGGGATAAACGAAGGTTTCAAGATAAAGTCCGTTGGCTGGCTTCTTCTTGTTATTCTGCCAGGAGCTTTTGTTGAACCAGAAGGAGAAGAGATGTTGCCGGAAAAGGGTAAAGAGAAGTCTTCAGATAAAGAAGACGTTTCTACCGATCCATGGGGAGAAGGGCCCTTGATGTCAAAACTCAGGGTTCTTGCAGCAGGTAGCTGGGCAAACATCTGCTTCGCCATATTTGTGATTCTCGCTATTTTAGCTGTGTCCACCACAGCATCTGGAGATTTTGAAGTTAGGGGTATGTATCAGCATGAAGGTGTAAGAATTGCTCAGGTTGCTAACGAGTCTCCTGCATATAAGCAAGGTTTAGAAGAGGGTATGGTTATCAGAAATATAGATGATAAACCCATCGATACTCTGATGGATTTCGGGGAAGCCACAAGAGGTTTAAGACCTAACCAGTCTATTTACTTGGCAGGCGAATTTGAGGGTGACTTCTTCGAGTTGAACCTGACCACGGGAGATTTTCCAGAAACCAACATGACATATGAACCAGCTCTACTCGACAAAGGTTTTTTAAGGCTTGAAAGAATCAGGCCAGGAACATATGAAAATTATATGAAGTTCCAGGATTTTTTCACTGATTACTCAGATTATGAGAAAATTGCAAGATGGGAATGGCTCAAAGAACAGGGTGTTTTACATGAAAGAGCTAATGAAGAGATAGAAAGACTTGAAGACAGATTAGAACCACGAGGTTATCTTGGCATAAATATAATGGCGGAAAAAACAGTAGAAGAAGGGTTTGAATCCGTGGAAAATGTCATTTTATACCTTGTAAACATAATGCTGTTTCTTGCCATGATCCACTCCGGTGTAGCTATCGCGAACCTTCTACCTATGATACCTCTTGACGGGGGTTGGATGATGGCCGAAGTAGTGAAGAAGTACAAGCCTAAATGGGAGAACTTTCCAAAGTATCTATCGTTTGTTACACTTGGACTGTTCCTCTTAACGCTTTTGTTGCCTATATTCCTTTAAGTTATTAAAAATAGGTTTTCTTAGAGAAAGACATGGAGATACTGGGAAAGATAAAAACCGTTAATTCATACCCTCTCATAGCAGTTCCGGACCTTGATTCCTTGATTCTTTCGGATCTGCACGTTGGTATAGAAATAGTTCAGACGTCTTCAGGGGTTTTGATGCCCAGATTCCAGACGGATAACATCCTGGAAGAGCTTGGAGAAGCACGGAAGATATCTGGAATGTCAAAACTTGTAATAAACGGGGATCTTAAGCACTCCTTCTCCGGAAAAAACAAGAAGGAAAACCAGGAAGTTGAGAGGTTTTTGAGAAAGGTTTCGATGCTATTTGATGAAGTATATATAGTAAGGGGCAACCACGACAGCGCTATCAAGTATAGAACATCCGATTTCAACAATGTGGAAGTTTTTGACAGCTTAGAAAAAGATGGTTTCCTTATCGCCCATGGCCATAAAAAAATAGAGGTGGGTGAAGAAACACGTTATATAGTTATCGGTCATGAACATCCTGCCTTGGAACTTAAGGACGATGCAGGTGTAGCCGAAAAAGTTTCGTGTCTGCTTTACGGTAGAAAAGAAGGTGTTTTCACTGTTGTTTTGCCGGCTTATTCCAAGATTGCTTCGGGAACAAGCATAAACAACGTTCCGAAGAATCGTCTGTTGTCACCTCATCTCAGAGATATAGGTGTGGATCACATGGAAGCTGTCGGGATAGATCGAAAGGCTGGTGTTTTAAAGTTTCCAAGGATAGAAAAGATAAAGTGATTAGTAAAGGATGTTTCCGTCACTGTAGCTGTCGTATTTTTCTTTAAGGCTTTTGAACTTTTTTTCTTTTTTGTCTTTTTCATCTGAAGATGTTTCGTACACACCATCGCTCACATATGCTTCGTTTTCCTCCCTTTTCTTTCTCTTTTCTTTTTTCAGGAACTCGTCTTTAGCTTTTTCTTTGAGTTTTTTGAAGCGTTCTGATGCTGTTTCTTCCTCTTTTTTACTCATAGCTTTCTTAAGATTATCCCTGTTATCTGAAAGTTTAGGCTTATTGGCAGAAAATCTATTTTCGGATTCTTCAATAGTTTTTTCTTCTTTTACCGTATTTTCATTCTTCTCCTTTAAATTTGCGGATCTATTTTCCTCTTTCCTTTCAAGACAATCTTCTTCATCCTTTTCGTCTGCGCTGACAAGTATATCTATCTTCTCTTCTCTGGTTTCTCTTTCCTTGTTTTTTTGTGAATCCGTATCGGAGAAGCATTTTTCGTCTTCAGGATTTATCGATTTTTTCTCCTGTTCCTTGTTTTCAGAGCTGCTTTCATCATTTTTTTCATCTTCCTCTATCTCAATCTTGGCGTTCTTAATCAGCTCTTCCATATTAAAAAATTAGAATCCACCAACTTAAACTTTTCCATTATGCTTCCGAACGGGAAATCTTCGGATATATCTCAAAGGCTTTTAACCAGAAAAAAAGTGGAGACAATCAAAACAATTAAAATACTTCCATTTCCAATATTATAGTATTCTGGTGAAAAAAGATGGTAGAAGTACCCGACGATATTGAAAAAAAGGACTTGCTGCTTCCGCATGCAAGAGTAGTAGATCTAGTAAGAGAAAACACTAAAGAAGGACAGTATGTACGTAAATCTGTCTATTTTGGACTGAACCTGTTGCTTGAGAACATCGCAAGAGAGATAGCTGAAAATATGGTCAAGACAGAAAATGCATATATAGAGAAATCGGATCTTGACAGAGCAGCTAAAAAGTATGAAAACATCGAATACATCCTAAAAGAAAAGGAGAGGATCATCAAACATCTTAGAGCGATGGAAGAAGACATAGACAAGTTAGCAAGAGATATAGACAAAGCTTCTCTGAAATAAGATGTGGGGAAAAATCAATAAAAACACCTGGAGACTAGATACAGACAGTCTGAAGGGAACAGCCTCCGTTAAACAGGTTGAAGGAGGCTACAAGTTATTCTTTAAAGTTAATGAAAAAGAGTTCGGCATGCAGTTGAGAAAAAGAGAAGAGTTCTTTCAGAGCAAAAAAGAAGCTTTGAAACAGTTAAAAAAAGAAAAAGAGCAGTTTTAGACAGGTACTAGTTGGCCTGTCTTTTATTAGCTCTGTTGGAAGGTCTTGCCTTTTCGGCTCCCTTACCCTTGTTTCTCATACCTCTCGATTTTTTACCTGCTGAAGTCTTTCCTCTATGTGATCTTCCCCTCTGGTCGATAATCTTTGAATACTCTTTGTCGTTACTCACTGCAGGGTGCTCAGGATCGAGCATTATGTGCTCAAACCATTTGTACTGAGCGTCTTTTGCTACAGGGTAAGAGTTAAGGACCACAAGATTGGGATACTTCCTTGAGACACGCTCCTCCATTATCTGCATAAGGTTCTTCTTGGGAGTGAACCTGTTCCTTCCGGCTCTTTTTGGCCTTCTTCCTTTTCCTATCTTCCTTCTTTTTCGGCCTCCTCTTCTTATACGTCCTCTTACAAGAACAACGCCTGGTTTGGCTTTGTAACCTAAAGAACGAGCCTTAGATAAACGGGTAGGATTTTCTATCCTCTTCATCCTGTTTTGTTTTCTCCATTTTTTAAGCCTCTGTCTCCAGATCTGTTCCATCTCCGGGACAGGGTTCCTGAACTGTTCTCTAACATACTTGTAAAAACTCATCTTTGTTCACCTCGCAACTCAATGCCTCTTCCTTCAGGAAAAAATTCCCACATCGAAAGGTGCATACCAAAAAACGAGATAAATCTTTAAAAAGAAAACGGTAAAAACAAAGGGTTTTTTATATTCGAAATTGAATATGGTTTTGGTGAAAAAAATGACCGGAGAACATGAAGGAAGAAAAAATCTGTCAAAGGAAACTCTAAAGATGGAAAGAGCTAGGCAGTCCCTTATCGAAGAGATAGAAGCTATAAACTGGTATCAGGAAAGGATTGAAGTTACTGAAGACAAAGAGCTCAAAAAGATACTTGAACACAACCGTGATGAGGAGAAGGAACACGTTGCGATGCTGATGAAATACATCAGAAAACACGATCCTGAACAGGATAGGATGTTCGAGGACCACGATTAGCTGTTCCTCCCCTTTTTCTTTATTTTTTTGGCTAAAGACTCAAAAAGTAACAGTTAAATAAATCCCTCAATAATATATCACTAGATAATCATGAAACCACACTACAAAATACTTCTTGGCGCGTTCATGATATTAGGAGGGATCTGGTGGTACACACAGGACTTTTTAGCCAGAGGCCTGCTAACGCACTTCGAGTCTCTAGAAGTTCTTTTTACAGGAGGTTTCGGGGTTTTCATAATAATCATAGGTATATTCATCGTATGGATAGAAACTGATGAACTAAAGGTCCAAAAAGAACTGGAGAAAAGCGATTTTGAACCTTCCAAATACAAGACAGGTGAAGAGTTCGTACCAGATAAAGAAGAAGTTTCTCTGGATGTAAATTATGACAAAATAGTGAATAAAACAGTTGAAGAGGTTAAACAGGAAGCGGATGACAAGGAACTTGACATGAAAAAACTTCTTAAAGCAGAGAAGAGAAACAAGGATAGAAAAACATTAAAAGACTGGATTAAAAGACGAATATAATCCAAAATGGCGACCACTAGAAGACTTGTATTAGATGTTTTGAAGCCACATAAGCCATCTCTGTTAGAGGTGACGAAGAAGCTGTCAGAGCTTGACTCAGTTAAA
Organism: Candidatus Nanoanaerosalina archaeon; assembly: GCA_022729275.1. Taxonomy (GTDB): domain Archaea; phylum Nanohalarchaeota; class Nanosalinia; order Nanosalinales; family Nanoanaerosalinaceae; genus Nanoanaerosalina. The sequence goes on along the minus strand of JALDAH010000014.1, from coordinate 2,666 downwards.
TCTGTAAACGGTATTCTCTATGAACTTGATGAAAAAGTTGCCAACATCAAGATAACGATTGTGGGCAACAAGCTGGATTTTGACGAGATTAAAGAAATGATCCAGAGACTTGGAGGAACTATCCATTCTATAGACGAAGCTGTCTGTGGAGAACACATAATCGATGAGGTAAAAACCCCTCAGGGATGATAAATGGCGGGAAAAAAGTCTGAGTACTCTAAACTCAAGTTTGGAAAAATTGCCAGAAGATATTTTGTTCTAAATGGTTTTGACGGGATATTAACTGTCTTGGGAATCAGTGTAGGCGCTTTTGTTGCCAGAGTTTCCGATCCAGCCATACTTATTTCTTCAGGTACTGGTACAGCTGTGGGTTTACTGGTTTCAGGAGTTACAGGGGCTTATGTCACTGAGAAAGCCGAACGAACAGGAGATCTCAAAGAGCTCAAAAAAAGCATGATATCTAATATGGAGGGTTCGGTCCATGAAAAAAATGTTTCGAAACAGTCAGCATTTATCGCTACTGTTAATGGTTTATCTCCGCTTTTATGTGCATTCCTAATAATGATTCCGTATATGCTTTCGCAGTTCGGAGTCATAAAAATGTTAAATACTGCTTATTTTGCTTCTATGACGGTTTCTGGGGTTCTTCTTGTTGTTTTTGGAAGTTTTCTCGGGAATATATCGAAAGAATCAAAGATAAAGTATTCTCTCAAGATGTTGCTTGCAGGTCTCGTTACAGCAATCCTATCCATGATACTTGGTGTGGCCGGTATATAGAATATAAGTTAGAAGTAGAAATGTTTATTCAAAACTCAGAGAAAATGATTTGCCTGTTAAGTCTTTTACTATGCTCTTGAATTCGTTCTTGCTGATTGGAACCCTTCTTTCATCTTCTTTTGATACTACAACCTTTTTCTCTATGCCTTCGGGTTTGTAAACTGTGTTTATACTGGCAACTTCCACCGGTTCCAGAAGGTTCTTTATGACTTCTTCGGGTTCTCCAGCGTCTTCAACCACCCTTATAGATCTTTCGAACTTTTCAGCAAGTTGTTTAACAACTTCTCCGTTTTTACCCACTACTCTTGGTCCATCTCCTTTCGATGTGACTACTATGATCGCATCAGTTGCTTTCTCAATTTTCTTTATTTCCACGTCTTTTAATGTAGGTATCTGACCGCTTAGACTGTACAGGAACCTTGAGACGTTTACTGCGACCTCTGAAAAAACTCCGTCGTCAAGTTTATCTCCGCATTCTTCGCAGAGACCTTCATCACTTTCCAAACATTCATTACATATAGGTACTTTCATACCCTAATTAAATCGACCTCAACTCTTTTATTATACACGTTCAAACCTGTTGGACCAATATCATAAAAAAGCCTAAAAAGTATAAAAATAGGGTGAGAATTATTTGAAAGAGGTTATAATGGAAAAACAAGAGGTTCACAGGTTTGGTTCGACCCTTTACCCTGAAATGCTTGAAGATATAGATAAAGCGAAAAATGAAATCTTCTTAGAGTATTATATAGTGAAATGGGATCGTATCGGTAAAGAATTTTTCAGGGGTCTTTGCAGAGCGGCAGAAAGAGGTGTAGAAGTAAAAGTGATAATTGATGGGTTCGGCAGCTGGAATTTCCCTGAGAGAGCGAAGAAGAAGATGAGAGATTTGGGAGTTGAGCTGATACATTACAACCCTGTAAAGCTCTACAAAGGCATATGGAAATGGATTTTAAGAGATCACAGAAAGATAATGATGGTAGACGGGAAAAAAGCGTATATAGGAGGAATGAATATAGATAAAAAACATCTTAAACCATGTGAACAGACGGATACTCCTAGGAACCAGGTAATCAAAGATACCCATTTGGAAGTTGAGGGAAAAAATACTGTTATTCAGATAAGAAACGAATTCGCCAGGTCATGGAACGCTATGAAGAAAGAAAAAGAACTGGAGATTATGGACGTGAAGCCAGAAAAAACAAAGATACTTGGAGGGAACATAAAAACTGAAGACAGCATACTGAAGGAGTACGTCAAAAAAATCCGGAAGGCTGATAAATCAATAAAACTTGTTCATTCGTACTTTGTACCCCAAAAAATAGTGAGGAGAAGCCTCTACGATGCTGTTGACAGAGGTGTTGACGTCAAACTCATAACACCCGCATATTTTTCCGAAGTGAGGATTGCCAGGCACGCCACCAAAAATTTATACCGGGAACTTATTGAAAACGGTGTTGAAGTTTATGAATACATAGACAGTTTTCTGCACTCCAAGACATGTCTGATCGATGACAGCTGGATGACTGTCGGGAGCATGAACCTCGATTTCCAGGGGGTGCTGACCAACAGGGAGATAAACCTGTTTACAGAGAACAAAAAGTCGGTTAACAAAATGAAAAGAGAATTCGAAGAAGACCTGGAAAAATCGGTCAGGGTAACAAAGGAACAGTTGGACGAAAGAAATTGGCTTGAAAACCAGCTTAACCAGTTTTTCTATTCTTTCAGGTCTCTTTACTGATGTCCTCTCCTGAAAGTTCGTCACAGAATTTTTGAAACATTTCTATCTGTGCTTCAAGTCTTTGCTCAGCTGCTTTCCCTGAGATTCCGAAGTTGAAATCTTCGAGACCTTTCCTCAAATCGGGAACCGCCTTGTCGTAGAAGTAATC
>JALDAH010000077.1 GCA_022729275.1 Candidatus Nanoanaerosalina archaeon | reverse complement strand
GTTCTGAGTTTCGATACTCCGACCGGTCCGTTCATATAGACCTGTCTCAGAACTGCTGCAGCTCTTATATACCACCAGTTTTCTTGTTCAGGGTTTCTTTCTCTGCTGACACCTGTCTTAACGAAGTAACTCCATTCAGGTTGTTCAAGTTCTTCTAAATTTTCTTCTAGGTGTTCTGCAGCTTTTTCAATTAATTCTTGTGCATCTACGTCGTATACAGTTACCATAGTTACCACTCAACGATTTTTCTGTCCTATCTTTCAGCGACAAACGTCGCTTCAAAACAAATAACTCTTACTATTTTTATAAAGGTTTTCAAAAAATGAGAGTTCAAAATTTTTGAACAGTGAGTTGTTTAAGTTCCATGAACAAAAAAACTTTAATGAAGAGGTATCCATGAAAAATATCGAAAGAATCAAAAAATCAATATCAGGATGTAGGAGATGCGATCTCTCAAGTGAAAGAAAGAACACGGTTCCTGGAGAAGGTTCGAAGGATGCTGAAATAGTGATAATCGGTGAAGCACCGGGAAAAAAAGAAGATGAAACCGGAAGACCTTTTGTGGGGAGAGCAGGAAAGGTGCTTACCGAAGCACTTGAAAAAGCAGGTATTAAAAGAAGTGAGGTTTTCATAACTAATGTTGTGAAGTGCAGGCCTCCCACCAACAGAGATCCAAAAAAAGACGAGATAAAAAAATGTCGTGGTTACCTGGAAAGTCAGCTGGAAACCATCGATCCAAACATAATAGTCCCTCTTGGCAATTCAGCCCTGAAAACCCTTCTGGATGAAGAAAGAATATCGGAAAAAAGAGGAAAGACTTTCGAAAAAGATGGAAGAAAATACATGCCTACATACCATCCGGCTGCAACTATATACAACCGGAAACTCAGACCTAAACTTGTAAAAGACCTCAAAAAAATAGGGGAGGAATCAAAATGAGGAAATACGTAATCCACAAACACGATGCATCAAACCTTCATTACGACCTGAGATTGGAGTTCGAAGGTGTTCTTTGGAGTTGGGCAGTCCCAAAAAAACCTCCTGAAAAGGAAGGTGTTAAGCGACTGGCGATAAGAGTTGAGAATCACTCATTAGAGTACGGAGATTTCGAGGGTGAGATAGAAGAAGGTTATGGAGAGGGAACTGTTGAGATATGGGACAGGGGAAGTTTCGAACCTGTTGATGTAAAGAAGAAAAAACTGGTGATAAATATAAACGGTGAAAAGCTCAGTGGAAAGTATGTGCTCCTTAAAACAGATTACTCAGGGGATGATAAATGGCTTTTTTTCAAGAAAAAATCTTAGAAAGGCCTTGTATTTCTCCTTAAAGATTTTAATCCAGGCATGGGGCCTATAACCGAAGACAACCTTGATTCAAATCTTTTAAGATCTTGTTCCGATAACTTAGCTCTCTGGTCTGCTTCCACTATCACCGATGGAATCCCATAAGTTGATGAATAGCTGCACAGAGGCACAAGTTTTTCTGAGAGTTTTTCTGCAGTTTCAATAGGATCATCGAGCCCTAAAAAATCTATTCTAATCGGTGAATCATATTTAGCGGTCTTAAGGTAAAAATTCTTCACCCTCTT
>JALDAH010000023.1 GCA_022729275.1 Candidatus Nanoanaerosalina archaeon | reverse complement strand
TATAGAGGCAAAAGGTCGGACCTATCCAACTAAGGTGTAGAGCAAAAGGCCACTACAACTGATTCAAGGTTGATACGTCTTTTGTATGCGTAGAGTAAAACACACGGGTGAAATTCGCGAGTCGCACCATTGGATAAGGCACGGGTGACGAAATCAACCCAGACCTGCCAATTCTAAATTTTTTCCCACAACTATTTTAACGATAAGAAACTGATTTTATCAGCATGTCAGATCTCAACCAGGCTAAAAAAGCTGTAAAAAAAGCAGGCAAAATTCTCAGAAAAAACTATAACAAGAATTATGGCGTGGAGAGAAAAGCCAAACACGATCTTGTTACAGATATAGATCTCAAAGCCGAAAAAAAGATAATAAAGATTCTCAAAAAAACAGGTCACTCTATTTTTGGAGAGGAAACAGGCAAACACGATGGAGACGGAAAGACATGGATAGTTGATCCTCTTGATGGAACCACCAATTACGTTTTGAACAGTCCTGCTTTTTCATCAGCTGTAGCACTAATTGATGAAGGTGATGAAATACTTTTATCTGCGGTATACATACCGTTCACAGATGATTTATTTTACGCGAAAAAGGATGAGGGAGCATATCTTAATGGCGAAGAATTAAATGTGTCTGATACGAATCAGCTTGAAGAATCCCTGATAGTTTACTGCCACGGAAAGAAACCTGAAGATTCAAGCAAAGCTGTTGAACTTTACGGAAAGTTAAAGACAAAATGTAAGGATTTAAGACAGATAGGTTCAGCATCTATAGAGTACTGCATGGTAGCACAGGGAACTTCCGAGGCGTTTGTTTTTCCTGGAGCTCCTAGATATGATGCTGTACCGGGAATGCTTATACTCAAAGAAGCTGGGGGTAAAGCAACCACTTTTGGAGGAAGTAAATGGACTCTTTCAAGCAAAACTTTGATAGCCTCGAACGGAAAGATACATAAACAAATAATCGAGAAACTGAAGGATCTATAGGTTAAGCAGACTTTTGCCAAATTATTCGTCAAACTTTCTGTTTCCCAGAACCCTGACAATATAACCTGCAACTCTGTTTCTGACCTTGCTGCTTTCAAAAAGGTCAAGCTGTTTCAAAACTTCTTTGTTGTGATTGAAATCTTGTTCAAACTCTTCATCATGTTTTTCCACTAGGTCTCTAGCCATTCTTTTTATGTAGTGAGGTCTTACTCTTCCCATCTGTGATTCACCGTTCAAAAAGGGTTTTGGATGTAAAGGTTATAAATATTGTTCTGATTCCTTCATTTTTGTTAGGATTTGTGGGAATGATAAAAAGGTTAAATAAAGTTGACGGAACAATTTACAGTTACACGGTACCGTTCCCTTTTTACAGGGTGTGATAAATGAAATGTGAAATGTGTGGACAAGACGCAAAACTTACGAAAGTTAAAGTGGAAGGAGCAGTTTTAAAGCTCTGTGAAAACTGTCAGGATACTGGAGAGGTAATATCATCTCCTAGAAAAGTTAAGAACAGATTTAAAAATAAGAAAAAAAATAGGAGGAAGCCAAGGTCCCAGAGAAAACATCTTGTGGAGGACTTCGATAAAAAAGTTAAGGCAAAGAGAGAATCAAAGGATATGTCGATAGAAGATCTTTCAGAAGAGATGAAAGTTAAGGAATCCGTGGTCCACAGGATAGAATCAGGCAAGTTAAAGCCCGATGAAAAACTTGCAAAAAAGATTAAGAGAGTTCTTGGTATACAGCTGTACCAGCAGGAAAGCCAGTTGGACTACGAAACAAGAAAAAAAGAAAATAAAACTTCAAAAGCAACCATAGGCGACATAGCCAAGGTCAAAAAGAAAAAATAATCAGGTGTGAATAAAGATGGTGAAAGATCAGGATATACAGAAACTCAAAGGTTTCAGGGAGTTCTTACCCGGTGAGATGATTGCCAGAAGAAAAATTTTTGATTCTATGAGAAAAGTAGCTGAAAAGTTCGGGTTCAGAGAGATTGGAACCCCTAGTCTTGAACCAATGGAGCTGTTCATGATAAAATCAGGGGAGGAACTTGTGCAGCAGACCTACAGCTTTAAGGATAAAGGTGGAAGGGAAGTAACTTTGATACCTGAAGAGACACCCACCAGGGCCAGGATGGTAAAGGAGAACAAGGACGTCCCCAAACCCATAAAATGGTTTTCTGAATCCAAGTTCTGGAGATATGAAAGCACTCAAAGAGGAAGATTGAGAGAGTTCTATCAGTTTAATTACGATATTTTTGGAGAGGGATCTGTTGAAGCAGATGCCGAAATCATAGCTGTAGCTGTGGAAATGCTCAAAGAATTAGGGCTTGAAAAAGCAGCTGAAATAAGGATAAATGACAGAAGAATTCTTGAGAGTATCTTGTCAACCTACGGAATAAAACAATCAATGGTGGAAGTTCTTAACATTATAGATGACAAGGAAAAGATGTCACAAAAAGAATTTTTGAATGAACTTGTAGATGCAGGTCTAAGTAAAAAAGAATCTAAGATAGTAAACAAGGTTACAGAGCTGAGCGGAAACTTTGAAGATGTAATGCCTGAACTAGAAGAACTAGTACCTGACTCAGACGATAGCATAGAAGCATATAAAAGGCTTTTGAAATTGAAAGAATTACTGGATAGTTACGATGTATTAGACAACTGTGTGATCGACCTTTCAATTATCAGAGGTTTAGCATATTACACGGGTATGGTTTTCGAGATATTTGATACGGAAGGCGACCTAAGAGCTCTCTGTGGAGGAGGAAGGTATGATGATCTTATAGAAACTCTTGGAGGTGAAAAAACGCCTGCAGTAGGATTTGCACCCGGCGATGCGGTTATAGAATTGTTGATGAAACGAGAAAATTTGTGGCCAGAAGAGGAAGTCGAGACAGATGTATACGTTTTGAACGTCTCCGAATCAGTCAAGAGAAAATCTCTGGAGGTAGCAAAATCTCTAAGGGATCAGGATTTAAGGGTGGAGGTCGATCTATCGGGCAGGAACTTCGGGAATCAGATGGGATATGCTAACCGAATCAATACAAAAAAACTAGTTATTGTAGGGGAAAGAGATCTTGAAAAAGGAGAGGTAACCGTGAAGGATATGGTTTCTGGGGAAGAAGAACAGGTTGACTTAAAAAGTTTAGAGGGATATTTTCAGTAATTCATGGTTTTTGTAGTATAGAAAAACGCTATTAAAGTTCCAAAAATCATCAATAAACTCATCGAGTAAAACATGTAATTGAATCCCAGTACAGAAGTTATAATACCCCCTATTAAACCTCCAAACACACCTGCTATACCTTGGATGGTTTTTCTAACACCTAAAAGTTCTCCCTGTCTTGAATGAGGGGCTATATCTCCTATAAATGCTGTGGTACCTGCTGTGATAGCTGAAAAAGATATGCCGAGTACAGCTGAACCTATCATGAAACCGTAAAAAGTTGATGAAGAGGCGTATATTACCGGTACCGTTGAACAAGCTAGGAATCCAAGAGTGTATATTTCTTTTCTACCGATACCATCTACAAGTTTTCCAAATAAAACCATGAAAAGGACCTGTATGGCAGGACCCACACCCACAATAAGTCCCATCTGTGCATTGCTTAGAGTCCTAACAGTTGTCACAAAAACTGCCAGCATAGATGCAACACCGGTCATAGCAGCTTTTCTTAGAAATATTGCTGACAAAAGGTATTTATGGCCGTTTGCATGCCATAATTCACCAAGTTTTGTAGGTATAACTTTTTTGAAAGATTTTTTTAGTATATCAAGTGTTATATGTCCTTTATTTTCCTTCACAGGTATTAGATATGTTGAGAAGATAGCTCCAAGGCCAACCACAAAATAAATCCAGAAAATGTTTCTGAATATAAACAGGGAAAGGAGGATTCCTGCAAAAAACCTTCCAGCTGCTATACCCAGAGACCTGGAAGAGTTGTATATTGACATATTAGAACCTCTTTTTTCTTTAGAACTGTTTTTAGAAGTTATAGATAGTATAATAGGTTGAAAAGAAGATGTGAATATAGAAATTAATGTCAATATTATTAACAAAAACCATATGTTCTCAGTAAAACCTAAAAGAGGTATAAGTAATGCTCCTATAACCATGGTTGAAAGAAGGATGCCTTTACTCCTTCCGGTTTTATCGGCAAGGCTTCCCCAAAAAGGTGAAAAAACAAGTATACCTCCCCAGAGAGCTGATTGTATGAGTCCGATCTGGAAGGAACTACCCTTCAAACTCTCAAAATATATCTGTAGAATAATCACTGTTCCGTTTATGAAAAAAAATCTCAATGTACTTGCTGGGGCCAATGAAATCTTTTCTCTTAAATCCAATGTTAAACAAGAAGGAATTATGAAACCTAATATTTATTAAGCTTACTGTAAATCTTTTTTAAAGCGTTCTTTTCTTTTTTGGTAGCTATTTCAAGAGATTTAAGATGCCGGTAATCTTTTAAAAGGCTTTTATAAATTTTTTCAAGGTGCTCAAAATCACCCTCCACAATTTTTTTCTTCGCATAATCAAACTTTTCATAGAATATATCGAGTTCTCTCTGCTCTTTTTCGGTTAGTCCTGTTTCTTCAAGAGAATCATCAACCTTTTCAACTTTTTTATCTATTGCTTCTTTATCAGAAACCTCTTCTGATCCTTCATGTTTCTCCTCGTCTTTTTCTGTTGATTCAAAGAGATCTTCTTTTTCTGACCTGAAACCCGGATAATTTGAATGAGGATCCTCAACCTTCTCCCATAGCTCTTCCCTGATCTTATCCCTTGTATCGTTGATATCTTTTTTCACCTTCTCCATTTCTTCATCATCTATTTTGGATCTCTCATGCATCTCATTTTCTTCTTCATTGATATTTTCTCCCTTTATTTCGCTAATCCTCTTTGAGATGTCTTCCACAGTATCCGATATATTATCCATCCTATTTTCCATAAAAACAAATAGTCCTAGCTAGCTAAAAAACTTTCACCCTTAAATAATGAAGACTTAAAAATTGTCTTTTTCCATTAAGATGTTATGGATGTTGAAAATATAGTGCCCGACACCTCTGTTATCATAGATGGGAGACTCTCAAAGCTGATAGATCAGGGGAAACTTAACAAGAAAAGGATAATTATACCTGAGGCGGTTGTGAATGAACTTGAAAATCAGGCCAACACCGGTAGAGAGATAGGCGATACAGGTCTTGATGAGATAAAAAAAATAAGGTTAAAAGCGGATTCCCACGATATAGCACTGGAGTTTAAGGGAGATTTACCATCAAAAGATGAGATAAAACTTGCGGAAAGAGGGAGAATAGATGCTATTATAAGGAAATTAGCGGAAGAGGAAGGAGCTACTTTATATACTTCAGACAGGATTCAGGCAAAGGTTGCAGATGCCAAGGGCATAAAGTTCAAGTTTTTCAGGAAAGAATTCAAAGAGGTTGATTTTGAACTTAAGGAATACTTTGACTCGGAGACCATGTCAGTCCACATAAAACAAGGAATGAAACCCAAGGCAAAAAAAGGCGTTCCTGGAAACCTTAAATACGTTGATATAGGTAAACACAAGATGGCTGATTCTTACGTTGAAAAATTAGCAGAAGAAGCTTTTGAAAAGGCTAAAACATCGGAAGATGGTTTAGTAGAGATGGATAAGGTTGGAGCAACTGTATTACAGATAGGTGATTATAGAATAGCTATAACCAGACCTCCATTTTCGGAAAAACTGGAGATAACTGCTGTAAAACCTCTGGCTCACTTAACTATAGATGATTACGAACTCACGGAAAAGTTCAGGCAGAGGCTTGAGGAAAGAGCCGAAGGAATCCTAGTTGCAGGAGCTCCTGGACACGGAAAATCAACCTTTGCTGAGGCACTTGCCAAACTTTATTCCTCGAAGGGAAAAGTCGTTAAGACTATGGAACATCCCAGAGATCTTCAGGTCGGACCGGAGATAACACAGTACAAGGCACTTGAGGACAAAATGGAGAACACAGGAGATCTGCTGCTTTTGGTAAGACCCGACTACACCGTTTTTGATGAAGTTAGAAAAACAGAGGATTTCGAAGTTTTCTCCGATATGAGACTTGCTGGAGTTGGAATGATAGGTGTGGTCCATGCATCAAGAGCTCTAGATGCTGTACAGAGACTTATTGGAAGACTTGAACTAGGAGTCATACCACAGGTTGTGGATACCGTTGTATTCATAGAAAATGCTTTAGTGTCCAAAGTTTACAGCTTAGAACTTTCTGTAAAAGTACCTACTGGTATGCAGGAAGCAGATCTTGCAAGACCTGTAGTAGAAGTTAGTGATTTTGAAACAGGAGAAGTTGAATACGAAATATATACTTATGGAGAAGAAACTGTGGTTATACCTGTTAATAAGGCTGAAAAAAAATCAAAGACCATGGAATTGGCAAAAGAACAGCTTGAATATCAGCTATCAAAATACATAAGAAATCCTGAGATAGAGATAGAATCTGAAAATAGAGCCAAAGTTTACGTTGATGAAGAGAAAATACCAGAAGTTATAGGTAAGAAAGGCAAAAATATAGAGAGTATAGAGAAAGAGGTAGGGATAAACTTGACTGTAGAACCCAAGAAAAATACATTACAGGGAAAAACCGGATACAACATCTCTGAAGTTGGAAACCACGTTATATTGGAGGTGGGCGAAGAACACTCCGGTAGACAGTCAGATATATTTAGTGGTGAAAACCATCTACTAACTGCAACAGTAGGTAAAAACGGCCAGATAAGAATAACGAAGAAATCAGATGTAGCATCAAGAATACTGGGAGCTCATTCTAAGGACAGTCTAAACATTTATCTCTGATATAATAAAAATTAAGTATCTATTTCTTGAGCTTTTTTGTCCTCTCCAAGCTCTTCAAGTGCCTTTCTTAACTCCAAACGATAAAGTAGAGGCATATCGTTCATTTCTTCTATAGTTGATTCTTTAACTATATGATTTATCCTTTTGAGGGTTTTAATCCTGCTTAAATCCTGTTCAGAAAGTCTTTCGATCTGTTTTTTAAGAGTGTCGTTTGACATTTTCCCACCACTTATTAAAGGTCGTGAATCCCTTCTCTTTTAATCTTCATTGATAAATTAGTTTTTCCGAAGCTGTCAAGAGCTTTTTTTAAACGTATTTTGTGTAGATACGGAAGATCGTTCAGATTTTCGACTTCTTTTTTTTCAGCCTCTGAACATATCTTTTTGGCCAATTTCACTATTTCCTGTTCTTTTGACGAAAGTTTCTCAACCTCTGCCTTAAGATCATCCAAGCTCATAATTAATAGTTAGTGGGAGTCCTTGTTAAAACTTTTTCGGTTTATCCCCAACAAACTTCTTTTTTAAGGTCCTCCGAAAACATATTAACGGTTGACTCCAAACAACTTTACATGGTAGAAGCGGTTATTTTCAACATGGATGGCACTCTCACCCAGAGAAACAGGAGTTACGAGGAAATATACGAAGAAGCTATCGAAAAATCAGGTATAGATGCGTTGAAAGACAGATATTCTGATTATCAAGAGGCTTTCTTCAGGTTTTTCAAGCAGAACTATGTATTTCCAAGGAGACAGGCAGTTGAACAGTTGTTAAAGAAAGATGACAGTTTTAGAGAAGATGATGTCGAAAAATTTGTTGAGGCATGGGAGAAAGTTGAATCAGATTCTTTTGTTTTAAAAGAAGGTCTAGTAGAGGTACTTGAGGATTTAAAGCAGGATAATTATCTCCTTGGAGTTACTTCAAATGGTACCGGTGAACTTCAGAGGATGAAGCTTGAAAAGTTAGGTATAAAGGATTTTTTCGATTCTATCATTATAGCTTCTGAAGTAGGATACAGTAAACCTGAAGAAGAATTTTTTACAGAGGTCAAGAAGTCTCTTCCGAAGGCTGAAAGGTTTTTTATAGTCAGTCATCTTCCAAAGACAGATATTATTGGAGGTAAAAGTGCGGGTTTGAAACCTATATGGCTTAATGAGTCGAATACTGATGAATCTTTTGAAATTGCTGTTGTCATAGAGGATCTGAGAGATCTTCCAGAAAAACTCAGGGATATTTGATTTCTTTGGAAAAAGTTATATTTAAAGAGCAACAACATATAATTAATGAACACATTTGAGAGACTACGAGAAAAAATTACTAAGGAATCGCATGCATATGGATACACCTTGACGGTTTGGGCTTCAGGAGCTCTTCTTTTAACAGGAGGTTTTGAGATACATCATCTTAAAGTTCTCACCTATGTTTTCGGAGCGGTATTTGGTTTCTTTTTGCTCGCAATCATAGCCTTTCAAAAACTTTTGGCGGAGATCGAACCCATGGACAACAAACTCATAGTGGTTTCTATGGTACACTTGTTAGCAGCAATAGGTACAGTTTACATAAGCCATATTCTTACATTTTTTTTGTCGGGTTACATGGTTTTCTTCTTGGTCGGTGTCAACGCAACTTTCACTTTTAATGTCTTATTGTTGATAGAGGATTTTTTTTCCGAGTTTCTACTATACATCGAATCCAGAATGGTCAAACTGTTTTCCAGAAAATAAGTGATATTTTTAAAATTACTTTTGCAAAAATTAAGAGTTGTTAGAGTAACGAGAGGACCCGTGGCTTAGCCAGGTTATAGCGCCACGCTGATAACGTGGAGGTCCCCAGTTCAAATCTGGGCGGGTCCATAAACTTTTGTGTTTTTATCATCAAATAATGAAAACAATTATAAATGAAGTCTCAAAACTTTTTTTCAATTGGTGAGAATTGTGTACGAGTACATATCTGATGATCCAAAGAATATATCGAAATATGCGGAGGCATTGCTTGAAAACAAAAACGAGGAAAAAATACGTATCAAAATTTCTTCCATAAATAAAAACGGTGAGACATTATTTGGTGTTGATTCAAACTATAAAGAAGACATGGATAGTTCGCTTGAGTTCAGAAGTATTGATTATGAGGATATTGGAAATTATCTTGAGACACGGATCACTGAGGGTATGAAAAGCCTTGAAGTTGCAGCTTTGGATGGAGTTTACGATGTATATACCATAAATAACTTGTGATAAATACTGTTATATTATTCTCCATTTTTGGAATTGGTTTGTAGATATTTCTAAATTAATTCTTTATAGAAGTTAAAGATATATACTGGTTTGTTTCATTATTATTCAGGTTCTTTTCAACTATTCCAAAAAATACCGAAATGGTTTGTTACTTATCAGTAACATTTTTAAATAACGTATTACAACTTATTATTTAGAATGGTTTTGAGTGACATCTGTCATGAAGAACCTTTTGGATTTAAGGGTGAAGTTAGAAAATGTGCAAATATAATGAGGATATATATAAAAAGGACGAGATGCCGATAAACTCTTCGTTTAAAGTTTCTAAGTCCTATAAGAGATCAAACATTGTTGACAATAAAAAATACAATGATTTGGCTACCGAACCTTTACCAGATTCATTAATAGAGACAGATAAAAAACCTGATCCTACGATGTTGATGGATATAGAGGATATCAATAATATACTGGAGGGTATATAAACCCTCTAGAAAGTTTTTATTTTTTTATTTTTCTGAATTTTTCGATAGATTCTTTCCTTTTCTCGGCATGGTCAACTATTGGATAAGGATAATCATTTCCTAAAATACATTTTGATGATTTTTGAGTTTCTTCCGACATCTTATACGGTCTATGGATGTATTTATCAGGAACTTCTTCAAGTTCGGGTATGAAATTTCTGATGTAGGTTCCATCCGGATCATATTTTTCTCCCTGTGTCCAAGGATTAAAAACCCTGAAAAATGGCTGGGCATCGGTTCCGATAGAATAAGCCCATTGGACTCCACCTATCATTGAAGAAAGCTCTGCATCAACGAACTTTTTACTGAAAAAACTATGAACTTTTTTCCAATCAAGCCATAAATCCTTACATGCGAAGCTTGTTACAGACATTCTCGCCCTGTTGTGCATCCAACCAGTTTTTTCAAGTTGTCTCATACCAGCATCTATGAATGGGAAACCGGTTTTCCCTTCAGCCCACCTTTTAAATTTTTCTTTATCATCAACCCAGTTTATACCGCGAAAATCTTCGATGAACGCTTTTTCAATCGTTTCAGGCCAGTTCCATAATACCTGGAAATAAAAATCTCTCCATGCAAGCTCTTCCTGCCACGCCCTAACACCTTCATCATAATCGGGATTTTTTTCTCTCAATCTTTCCATCTCCCAGAAAACCTCTCTTATGGATAACGTTCCAAACTTGAGGTGAGGTGACAGCTTAGAGGTACCTTCTTTAGAAGGAAAATCTCTTTTTTCACCATAAAAACCTATTTTATCCTTGAATTTCTCTAGTCTTTCAATTCCTCCTTTTCGTCCGGGATTCCATATCCAATCGATTTTTTCCGGTTTATCGAACCCAAGTTCTCTAAGAGAAGGTATCTCATCGGATCGGAGCTCGGGAACTACGTATTTTTTAACCTTTTCAGGCCTTCTTTTTTGGTTTTCAAACCATTTCTTCATGAAATAGGTATACACCTTGTATGGTTTTCCCTTGTTGGTTGTTATCTCTTTCTTTTCGAACATCACAATGTCCTTTACTGTTTCCACTTTCAAATCCAGAGCTTTCTCAACATCTCTCAAAAGATCTCTAAAGTAAGGTGTGTAGTCTTGGTTAACCACGATTTTATCGGCTCCTGATTCCTCGACCACTTTTTTGATTTCCTCAACAGGTTTTCCGTGTCTCAACACGAGTTTTTTACCTTTCTGCTCTTCTAGGTTTTTCTTGAATTCTACCAGAGAATCTCTCCAGAACTTCACTCTTGGAAATCCGAGATCTGCCTCTGAAAAATAATTTTTGTCCACACAGTAGAAAGGAACAACTTCTTCAGAGCTCTCTGAAGCTTTTCTTATACTTGTGTTGTCATGCTCTCTAAGACTTCTTCTCACCCATGCTATCACTGTCATAACAAAAAATTAGTTACCCAGCAATTTAAAAACAATTATATATGTCGGTATTGATTTTTCATCCATGGAAGAATTAAGAGAAGAGGTGGAAAAAACAAGGGAGATGGAACATGTTGTTGAACCTCTTTTCCTCAATAGGTGGTCTCCCAGAGCCATGACGGGTGAAAAAATATCGGATAAAGAGCTTAAAAGCCTTTTTGAAGCAGCAAGATGGGCGCCATCCTCTTTCAACAACCAGTCATGGAGATTTGTGTACGCAAAAAGAGAGGATGAAGAATGGGATGATTTTTTAGGACTTCTTGTGGATGGAAACAGAAAGTGGGCAAAAGAAGGATCCGTCCTTATCGTGATATTATCAAAAACAACTTTTGATTACAATGAAAAATATTCAAGAACTCATTCATTCGATACAGGTGCTGCATGGGAAAATCTTGCTTTAGAAGGAGCTAGGAGAGGTCTTGTTGTTCATGGCATGCAGGGTTTTAACTATGATGAAGCTAAAAAGTTGGTTGGAGCTTCAGAGGATTTTGAAGTTGAGGCCATGGCTGTTGTAGGAAAAAGAGCTGACAAAGAGAGTTTACCAGAAGAATTAAGGGAGAATGAACAACCCAGCAAAAGAAAACCGGTGGAAAAAATAGCATTTAGGAAAAGTTTAGAGTAAAGACACTTTTTTATTTCTGTTATCTCAATTCTTGACGAGGAGTTCATTATGTCTGAAGAAGTATTTCAAAACATCAAAGAATTTCTGGATGAAAAAAATGTTGAATACACTTATTTCAATCATAGACCTGTGAAAACAAGTAAAGAAGCAGCTGAAGTTAGAGATATGACTGTTGAGGAGGGTTTGAAAAGAGGAGCTAAGGCTATGGTTATAAGGAGTGAAGGAGAGTATTATATGTTTGTATTGCCGGCTAACAAAAAAATCGATTTCGGTTCTATCCGTGATATACTTGATACTGATAGTGTGAGCCTAGCAGATCCCGAGAAGGTTAAAGATATAACCGGCTGCAAAGTCGGTGGTGTACCCCCATTCGGAAATCTTTTTGACATACCTGTTTTTGTTGACCCTCTTTTATTTGAAAACGATAAAATTGATTTCAATGCGGGTATGAGAACTGTTTCAATGGAGTTAGAAGCAGATGAGTGGAGGAGAGCAGTGGATTCTGTGGTTGTCGGTTTTTCGATGTGAGCACTGATTCAACTTTTAGTGATAGAATTTTTGGGTATTAGGAAAAAAGATATACCTATTGGGGAGGGCGGGGTTCGAACCCGCGACCTCTGCGTAGCCCACAGTAAATGTTTGTTGGCATCCACACCCATCTCAGAGTGCTTCAAGCTTAGATCATCGCTTCCGGTTGAAACCAGAAACTCAGAGCTCACAACCAAGTGCCCAGGAAAACTGGTACATGTTATGAGCGCAGTGCTCTAACCACCTGAGCTACCTCCCCTGAATATACTTTCTAATGTTTTCTTGTTATATCAAATTTATTAAGGCTGTTGTCACTTTATAAATCGATTTTGTGTTGGTCCAATATTGGATAAAATGGTTAAAAAATGCTTTTAATATTCACATCCAACGAATTCTCCAATTGCTTCTGGGCTCCTTTCCCCTTCGTATTTTTCTCCGTCTATCTGTACTTCTGGAACTCCTGTATCGATCATCTCTTCTTCACATCTCTGCTGTTCTTCAGTACACTCAACATAGATAGGATCTACTACATCATAGCCTCCAAAACTCTCAGCAAGTTCT
>JALDAH010000011.1 GCA_022729275.1 Candidatus Nanoanaerosalina archaeon | reverse complement strand
GTTGGTCATGGTATAAAATTCTTTCAGTCCCAGAAATATTGTTGTTATCAGGACAAAAAAAGTGTTGTTACCACTTTACTATCCTAAGAAAAGGGTAATATATAAATAAGTGATTTCTAAATTATTGACCGGGGAAGTTCAAATGCTATTCAAATTAGAAACATTTAACGGAGAAGGTGTTATGTAAAAATGAAAGTAAAAAATGCTATAAAAAAAATAGGTGCTGTCGCAGCTTCAGTACTGCTTGTGGGTACCACTCTTGGAACTGCAGCCACACTTGGAGATTTTCCAAGTCAATACGTTGACCAGGAAGGTAATCCTCAGGCAAGCATTGTTGTAGGCTCTCAATCAGATCCTCTTGATATTGTAGGTGCTATAAACGTCGCATCAGCACTTGGTCAAGAAACGATCAAAACAGAAGAAAAAGAGATAACCGAAACCATAGATATAGAAGGAAGAGAGGGCTGGACCGCTGAAAGAGGTACAACCCTTGACAGACCTAGAAGGAATTTATTTCTAAATTCGAGAACTGATTCAGGACTTGAAGTACTTGTAGATCAGGATTTGGACATACTCGAAACAACTTTTTTTGAGGATCCACAGAGAAGAGATGTTGAAGTGATCCACGAACTGAGCCTTGGTTCAAACCCTCAGAAATTTGGAAGACCAAGAGGCATGGATGAGATAGGTTTGCACATAGACTTTTCAGAGGACAAAGTTTTTTCTATCGACGCAATGATGGACAGAAGGGTTGACTTCACTCACGAAAACATGGAGGGCGAAGAAGTAAACTTTTTCGGACAGACATACACAGTATCCGACTCGACAAACGAGAGATACCTTGTCCTTTACGGAGACTCACATAGATACGAGGTTGAGACCGACCAAGTTAAAACCATCGAGGTAGCTGGAAACACTCACGAAATACACGTAAGATACGTTTCAGATTTTCAGGCAACAGTCGTTATAGACGGAACGACCAGGAGACTTGAGAGAGGAGACACAGTAAGACTTTCAGGACAGGATGTAAGGGTTAGAGATATTTTTCCACTGAGAGATAACCATGGAATAGTGGCTTTTGGTGTGGGAGAACAGGAACTAGAACTGGCGAACAGGGCAAGAGCAAGGGTTGACGGAGATGCAGTAGACGGTACAAGAGTCTACTTCAACGACAACCTCGAGGGAGATCTAGTTGTGGATGATCTTCAGGACATAACCATAGAATACCAGGACCCAGGAAGAGATAAAAGGTTCATAGAGAAGGGAGACTTCTTCAACGAACCGCTGTTCGGTATCGAGTTCCACTACGGTGGACCGGCACCCGATGCCTCAGAGGAACCTGCCGAAACTGTTGAAGTCGAAGCCGATGGAAACTCTGCAAATGTTTACTTCACCAATGAAAGGGGAAGAAGCGCGAATCTAATTTTCATGGATCGTGATACCTCTTACAGACTCGGAGATTTCCACGGAGAGTTCATGAAATACGAGGGACAGGAACTTGGAATTGACGACTACATCATTTTGAACCACGATGAGAACGCTGGTATGTACCAGGTAACAGATATTTACTACGATCAAACATACGATGAGGGTGAAATAGAGCTTGAAGACGTGTTCACAGGTGATATAGACAAAGTTGAATTTGAGGAAACCCTCAAATCTTCAGTAAGGATAAACAGAATAAACTATAACTTCAGGATCACGGAACCCTCAACCAATCCTGATCAGGCAAAGATGAAGGTTACATGGGGTCCATCGGACGAATACGTAATTTTCCCCAACCTTTACACGGAGACAGAATCAGCAGTAGCTTTCACTGATAGAGTTGAACTTGTTGAAGAAGTAGGAGTTGAGATCGGAGACTCTATAAAGCTTCCAAGCACCACTTCGTCAAGCGATAAAATCCTCAGACTAGAGGAGAGAAATGTAGGTCCGAACGTCCCGGGTTCAGTGACGGTCTCAAGCAACAGGTTGCTCATAGATATCTCAGATGGCACCTATTCAGAATCTTACGAAGACGTTGTAACCATCGGAGGCCTGGAATATTACATGGAAGTCGACCTTACACCGGGAGGGGTAATGGAAGAAGTTACCCTAAGCCTTTCAGATCAGAGAGCAGGAACACAGGGAATAGGGATATCAATGGCGATGATACAACCCGAGGATGACAGTGGAAACGAGTACGGTTTTGTCATTGATCCTGAGAATGGGAACGACGTTACTTTCAACAACATTCTGGGTGTTGGAAGGGCCGGTTTCGATCTCACAAGCTTCAGAAATATCAGGAACAGAAGAGCTGCATACTCTTACTTCGGAACATACATGGAACTAGACACGGGAAGAGACGGATACGCAGAGTTCAATCTACCGGCATATGAATCAACTGTGGGTATGGCTATCACTGATAGAGGAGGAAGCATCGATCCTTCTGGAGTGGCGGAAGGAGAGTTCACTTTTGAATACCTTGGTATCTTGAGTGAGGCTGTTAGAGGAGCTCTTCCAGAAACAGGTCTCACTGATGCAGAGGTAACTCAGGCCAAGATGCAGGAACACCATCTGATACTTGTTGGAGGACCAGCTGTAAATTCACTTGTGGCAGACCTTGCTGACCAGGGAAGAACCAGAAGTCTTTATGAATGGAGAAATTACTACAGGAACGAAGCGCTTCTGCATGTAGTGGAGGACGCTTTCGCAACAGGAAGAAACGCATTGATAGTTGCTGGTTATGGAGCGGAAGACACAAGAGGAGCCTCAAGATATCTTGCAAACTGGAAAACCTATGAAGATGATCTTGACACGAGAGAGCTTTCCCTTAGCAGCAACCAGTACCCGAGGTAGGAATTGAGAGATTCTGCCTCGACACCTTTTCCCTTTTTTTTTCCTGACAGTTTTTGTCACCCAAACTTGAATTAAGATAAAACTCTACTGATTAAACAGGGTAGATAATTTTGATACAAAAAGACTTTGAGGGAAACATGATAGTTATTGAGGGAGTGGATGGAGCGGGCACCACCACCCAGGCAAAGAAACTTGCCAGAGAAACAGGCATGTACTACACATTTGAAAATACAAACGGTTTAGTAGGAAGAAAGGTCGATGAAATGATCAAGGATGGAAGCTATTCCGCTGAGGCGGTTGCTCTTGGCTTTGCTTGTGATAGATTAATCCATATCGAGGAAGAGGTTATCCCTAAACTGGAAAAAGGAATAGATGTTGTGATGGACAGGTATTATTACTCCTCTCTGGTGTATCAATCACTGGCTGGAGCTGACTACAACTGGATAAAAGAATTACATAGAGAAGTACCAATACCTGATCTATGCGTTATCCTTGATGCTGATTTAGATACTGTTGTGGAAAGACTTGAGAAGAGAAACGGACTCAACAATAACATATTTGAGAAAAAGAAGTTTTTGAAAAATGTTATAACCGGTTACAAAAGTCTTGAAATGAAATTGCAAGATGAGATAGTATACATCGATGCCTCGAGATCCATAGATGAAGTCTTCCAAGATGTGTACAAAGTTGTCAGAGAAAGATTTTGAGTTGGCTCGTTTTTTTATATCAGCTATTCCATTTTATTTTTATGGTAGGACTGGAAGCTAGTCGGAAGGATCTTGTTGGTTATGGAATACCTCTTATTATTTTGTCGACTGCATCGACCGGTCTCGGTATGTATCTTTTGGATTTAGGTGAATCTGAAATAGGATACCCCGTATTTCTTATAAGTTTTGGTCTAACGATGCTTTTCATAGTTCTTTTTATTGTTCCTGCTGTTAAAGGATATATAGAGGATTTCACTGAATCATATGGTGAAGATATAGTTGGCGAGAACTAGTTCTTCTTAAATATTTTGGGAAACATATCTTTTTTAGAAAGAGAAAGGGCCTGTAGCTCAGTCTGGAGAGAGCGCTCGGCTTCGGGTTCCAGAATTTTTTGGAAGAAGCTACCGAGCGGTCGCAGGTTCAAATCCTGCCAGGTCCGTTTTAATTGGCTTTTAAAAAATTTTGAACAGTTGTCATTCCTCTTCTATAACCACGTCAACGTCTTCATCCCTGTATTTTTTAATTTTAAGACTTTTTTTGATAGAAAGTGTTTTGTCACAACCCGGATAACCTGTGCATCCCCAGAAATAACCGTATCTACCTTCTTTTATCGTCATGGAAAAACCGCATTCGGGACAACCAATGTCTTTCGATTTCCTGTCCTTGTGTTTTGTACAGACAGGCTGTTTCTTCTTGTTCATTCTCGTAGCGGTTCTGCCACAGTGAACACATATGGTCTGTTTGGTCTGTTTTCCCATCTTTTTATAAAACCTCCTTTTTTAAATAACTTTTATGGCATCGACATGTCAGTCCTGTGGAAAGGTCTCCGAAAAAGTATTTACATGCGATTTCTGCGGATCATTGGTCTGCAGAGAATGCCTCAGAGAATTCGGTTGCGACATATGTAAGGGAAGAAAGACGTTCTAGAGCTTCTGAACGTCCTCTACATCAACCGACTGAATTCCTTCTATGCCCTTTAGCCTTTCCTCTACCTCGTCGGTTCCACCTTCATCATCCTTTACAACGGTGGATACCATCACAGCTTTCAGTCCAAAAGCAACCTTTTCTTCGTCCATGTCACTGACATCGATAAGTTTTTTTACTTCCTTCTTGATCTTTTCAAGATCTGTATCAGGAGACTCCGGCATCAACTTTAGAATCACACCTATCTTTCCCATTATAAAAACCTCTTCTAAAGACTCTACGGTCCAAGAAAACCGCAGTTAGTACATTCGTATTTGTTCGATAGTTTCCTGCATTTACTGCATCTTTTTATCTCTTCTTCACCACAGTTAGGACACGAAAAAACAACGTAGTTGTCCTCCGAGTCAAGGTTGGCCCCACATGTGGTACAGTTTTTTTCTTCCATTGTTAAACACACTCAAACTATTTTCCAGCCAATTTTTTTATACTTGTAACCAGGCTGGGTTAACTCCAAAAAACAATGTAGTTGGAATAGGAGGCATGCAAAATACAGACTAGAGCCGGCTTAACGCAGTTTTTTTTGACCAGAGAGCCTCTAATATAAATAATGCTTATTATCATGGTTCGAAAACCAAGAGGATCAATGCAGCGTTCCCTCTCTCACATCGTAGTCATAAGCGAAAAGCGCATAACCTATCTCCGAGGCTTTGTAACCGGTTCTCTCGGAAATGTCTCTTATATGGTTTATCATCACAACGTAATCTGAAGGTCCAAAACTCTCCTTCTTAATCTCAACAAATCCTTTCCTTTCCAGAGATGCCCAGACTCTTGTGTCAACAACAGCGTGTTTATCAGGATTAGAAGCTGTCAAGACGCAGGAAGCAGTTGGAGCCTTGAAACCCTTCAGCAAAGTCAAAACACCTATCTTGGAAAAATCATCTCTCAATGCAAGTGCATTTGCCGACACCTGTTTGCACCTTTTTTCCGGGTTTTTCTTTACATGGTATGCGCTTCTTGTCGATGACATGTACGCTATATCGTAAAGCTCCTCTCTCGTGAGAAACCTCTTCTCCCTGTAATATTCCCCGAACTCATCTAGCTTTTCGGGTAAAACTCCCTGGGTTTTATTGTAGAGGTTAAGGTAATCCTCGATGAATTTTTTTCCAATCGACATTGAACAGAAATTATGAAGAAGTTTTTAATCTATCTTTCGGTAAAAATATTTTATTCAGAGAGCATTCAGTTTCTTAACCTTTGGATTCAAAACTAGTTTTCAGAAACATGATTTATACCCCTTTAGCTCAGTCTGGATAGAGCGCGACCCTGCGGAATATACATGTGGAAAGGTCGAGGTCCCGGGTTCAACTCCCGGAAGGGGTGTGTGTTTTTTTTACTGTCTGATGGGTTCTTCTTCGAGTGAATCGTCAATTTTTCCTACGTCAAGACGAACTTCTTCCAGATAGTTCGGCTCTTTAAAAAGTTTTTCAAGCCTGTAATCGTGGCTGAAGGTCCTGTTTCTGACATTAAGGAGTTCTGAAGCTCTGTCAGTACAGTAACTTTCATTTTTAATTCCTGTCTTTAGATACTCATCAGAAAGCTCGTCCAACATATCATCCAGATAAGTGGTTTTTAACTCTTTTCCACCCCTGTATAGAGTTACAGGAAGATCTTCATCCAGTTTTATACCCAAAACATCTCTTTCAACATAACTGTCACCATCCATTTCATAAGCAACAGGAAAAGAATTATCAGGAATCTCCCTGTGGTTTTCCATGAGTGCTTCAAGGCTGGAATCTTCAGTGTTTGGAACTATTCTAGCCTGAAAGTTCATAAAACCTTTATCGGTCTCTAAAACTATTTCATAGCTGTCATTAGGAGCGATAAAAGTACTTTCATGTTTCTCATATTCTAAGTCTTCTCCGAATATCCCTCCAAGGTGTTCTGTTTCCTCTATTTTATCTCGGATATACTTTTCTGTTATCCTGTTTATTTCCCTGTTCTTGTACCTCGGCAGAACTATCTTTTTTCTGTCTTTTAGAAAAATAAGTGTGGAATTGGCCTCTACAGCTATAAGTTCGAATAAGTCAGGATTTTGCATTCCATCAAGACCCCTGGAACTTATGTCAAGCTGTCCGTTGCGGTTTTTTGTCAAAAGTATTTCCTTACTGTTCGAGGGCACATAGTTCGCAACGTTTATAGCTCCCCCTTTTAAACCTCCCAAAACATTATAACCTGGCACTAGATCGATCTCATAGCTATCGATTTTTCTGATTATTTTTTTCTTGACTTTGTTCCATTGGTTACACAACATATCAGGCTCTATTATGTGTTCAAGTTCTTCTCCATCCGTCATCTTCTCAATATCTCTTATTTCAACAACAGGAAGACCGTTTCTATTGTTTAGCATGGATTTCTGATAGATTTTTTCACTTCTCTTCTTCTCGCTCTTAACCTTAACGGAATTAATCTTGTACCTGGGAAGAACCATACCTATTATTTGGTAGTGACTACTTTTATCTTTGTGGTTAAAAGACCATGTCGAGTGGAAAAAAACATGATTTAAAATTCTATTCCTTTCCTCGCCTCAAGACCATTTTCATATGGATGCTTCACATTCTTTATCTCTGAGATATAATCAGCTTTTTCCATCAGTGAATCGTTACAGAAAAGACCTGTTAGAACTATTTCAAGGTCATCTTTCTTGTCTCTTATTATCCTCTCTATATCTTTGTAGGTAAGCCTGAAATCATCGTTTTTCTGGGTGAACAGAGGAACATTGAGTATCTCGTCAGCTATCAACATGTCATATTTTTCCTCTACCTCTTTGACCTCTTCAAGATATCTTCTTATATAACCCACCTGTTTCTTGTTCATACCTTTCTCTATATCCACAAGAGAACTGTTTTCCTGACAGAAATAATCTACGTTGTCCATTTTTTCTAAAAACTTGGATTCTCCTGTACCTTTGCTCTTCATGAACTGAACATACTTGACCTTTAAACCATTTCCAGCTGCTCTTGCAGCCATACCTACCGAAGAAGATGTTTTACCCTTTCCCTTTCCATATATAATGTGTGTCTTGCCGTATTTGATTTCGGTTTTAGTCCCTTTGAGAACTTTTTTTGTATCCTTCATATCAACCAACTTGTGAACAAATCTTATCAAGTTAGTTTTTTAATACTAAGCAGTTACAATAAATTTATGGATCTTTTAAATATTATCAAGGTTTTAAGGTCCAAGCTCCTAGAACAGGGAGAAAAGATTAACATCAATGGTGGAAAGATAGGCCTAAAAAACGGGGAGTTCGGTGAGCTAGGGAAGGTATCATCTGAAAAAAAATCTTTGGTGGGAAACCGGATAGAATCTGTTGACAGGATAGAGACCGGAGAACAAGAAATATTTTCAGAAAACATTATTTCTCCAGAAAACCAAAATTATTTATTCAGTTACGGTGTTTTAGAATCTCAAATCGGAAGCATAGGTGAAATAAAATCTAGAGGAAAAGGGGTCTCCCTTTCCAGGATCAAAAGCATAGGAAAGATGCATTCGGCAGGAACATCCGTCCATAAATCTGTTGTTGACGAGATAGGCAGTATCTTTTCCGGAAGTATTGGTGTATACAAATCTTTTGTAAAAGATATCGATACTGTGGTAACAAAAAAGGATGGTATTTACGAATCGGAGGCGGATACCGTAAAAGAGATCTATTCGGGCAGGGACGCCATATACAGGTCGGTTGTCAGAAAAGTAGATAAAATATTTTCAGACTATGTAGGTGTCTACGAATCTGAAATAGATACTGTTGATAACATCTTTTCAGGAATGAAAGGTGTTTTCAGAAGCGATGTCGGCGACATAAAAAGAATAATATCCGAGAATCAAGGGATAAAAAACTCAACTATTGGATCGGTTGGAGAGATAAGATCCAAAAAAACAGCGATTTATGATTCAGATATTGGTTTTGTGGGCAGTGTTGAATCCGATTCACATGGGATAATTGATTCTACATTGGATGAGGTGGAGAGGATAACTTCTCGGTACTCCTCCATTAAAAACTCTGAAATAAAAAGTGTTGGAACCATTTTTTCTAAACATTTCGGTATAAGCGGTTCGAAAGTAGGTTTTGTGGAAGAAGTGTTATCAAAATTAGACGGAATATGCAAATCGTATGTGAATAATGTTTCCAGTGTTTACTCAAGGGGAAACGGTATAAGCAATTCTGAGATATACCGCATAGGAAACATAAAGTCTGAGAAATCAGGTATCTTAAAATCCAGGGTAAAAAACGTTGGTTCCATCGACTCAAAGGAGACAGGAGTATACAAGTCGGTTATAGATAAAGTGGGGTCTATAAAAAGCGGTCGTATAGGTATATACGATTCGGATATAGGCGTGGTCGGAGACATTCGATCGTCAGAAGCAGGCGTTGCTAGTTCAAACGGCATAAAAGTTTATGGAGATCTCTTGCAGAAAGATGGAAGGAACTGGATCGGTATCTATGAAAGCTTCATGACCTATGTTGTGGGCGATAAAGTAGAAGGTCGTATGCTTGACCACTTGTCCTATGGAGGCCTTGTAGCCGCAAAAAGCATAGATGTGGATCATTATAACTTTGGAATATCCGTCATAACGAAGTCAGAGAACACCGATTTCATCACATATCGTGGAGACTGGGAAAAACTGAAAGAAGAACTTAGAGGTGATAGAGAACTTCTAAAAAATCTCCAGATATTTGTAGTTAACGATGAGACAGTTGAAAGCTTCGAGGAACTCAAGGAATTAAACGACAGCTATGGAGATTATCTTGATAGTGAATTAAGTTTGTCGGATATAGAAGATGATATAGAGCACCTGAGATTTTTCAACTTTCTTCCAGACAAGTATTACGGACAGATGGTGTCTTCACTTGCTAAACATTATGAAAATAGAGGGAAGGAAAAATTGAGCTCATTTGGAAACATTTTGTTAGAAATAAGGGGTAGGATGGGAATAGAATACGTCAACGATATATTTAGAAGTCTAAGAACTGGGAAAAAGGAACATTCTCTGGGTAGAGATCTAGTTGAGATAGGTTTAGGCATAGAATACCATGACTTCCTGGATTACCTGATTCTAAGGGATTTTGTCAGGAACCGTCTTGATGAGGAAAAGATTGAAGAGGTTATTCATGAAGACCTAGAATTTTTTGAAGATGATTCTCCCTTTTATGAGATGGCCAAGGAAGCAATCAGTAAGGAATCCGATAGATTATCCAAACTCTTCAAGAGAGGTGAATTAGCGGGTATAAATCCAAGTTTGGACACTATCAAATACTTGAAAGGTTGTGAGGGCCAGAGAAAGAAAAAAGGTTTTGAAAAGGACGTCGATATTAATTATATTGAGGAAAAACTCCGGGAAGAAATAGATACAAAGATGAGAGAATACACAATTAGAGGCCTTAAAAAACTAGGTCTCAACGAGATCAGAAAGGAGTACAAGAGGTACACAGGTGAAAACAAACAGGACTTCACCGATGATGAAGAGATAGTTGAAATAGTTAAAGCCTCCAAAAAATACATTAAGAACCGTGAAACAGCTGGAAAACTTTTGAAATACAAGGATGATATATATCAGGTCGAGGAAAATCGAGAATGGTTGATGGAAAACGGCTTTAACGTGGAAAAGATTACGAATTTTGAGACCGAATACAAATCAACCGATATCGATCAATTTGTACTGGATGAGAGGAAGGAAAAAATATTTTTGGAGATGAAGGATTTGATAAATGAATACGGAGAGATAGTGGGTGAAAGCTTTGATATAAAATCTTTCAAGGATTTTGAAATACTGAAAAGAAAAATAGATCCTCCGGAAGACAAGGACGCCCAGATGATTTACAAGGAGATATTCAGGGAAAAAATAAATGAATACAAGGGTGTTAGGGACAGTGTAAAGGGAATGCCAGAAGAGTTAAAGATCAGAGTTGCAGGACCTTTAGAGACTATAAATATGGGTAATTACTTCTCTAATTCCTGTCTAGCAATAGGAAAATCCAATGGTTGGGGTGCTGTAGGAAACGCTGCAGATGTTAACAAACAGGTTTTGTACGCTGTGGACAAGAATGACAGGGTTTATGGTAGGATCTTGACGTGTATTAACAATGATAATAAGTTATCCTATTTCAGCGTTTACAATAACAGCGAGGCGAGTATAGAAAATATTGTGATCGAAGCGGTGGAGGAATATGCTGAACACTTAGGTCTTGAGATGGTTGGAGGAGGAAAAAATGTTGATCTTTTGATAGCAAATGAATGGTATACTGATAATCTTTAAAAAAAATTATTTAAGGGATAAACATAAATTTTTTATATAGCATATGTCTGAAGAAACTAAAGAGAAATTAAATGAGGAGAGGAAGAACAAGTTCTCTAGCAATTCAGGTTTTTGGATTTGTTTCTCAGGAACCATTTTACTTTTGTTCGAATCGGTTTCTAACCTTATTTTATATGATTTTTATACCGGATTTGTAATGTTAGGACAGAGTAATTGGATGATTAAGCTAGTGATAAGTTTCCTTCTAACGGTTTTTGCCGGTATCCTTATCTCACTTATGCATAATGAAGGCGATGACATAGGTTACTATGTAGCTTTTGTAGTGATAGGAGGTATAGGAATATTTGCATCTACAGCTATTTATTCTGCAATAATTCTTATCATAGGAGGAATCGTAGGTATAATTAATTTTAGCGATTAGTGATTCTTAGTTCAGCAGAGCCCCTAAAGGTTCCAATATCTTATCTAGATCATCTATACCCAATATCATTATCATGTCCAAGAGTTTATCTTCATCCATATGAAGGGTTGTAAGGTTCACCATTATCTTTGGGATGTCTCCGTTGTGACTAAGTCTTATTATTTTTTTGATTGTCTTATAAGCCAGAGGATCGGCATATTTGTATGTGACCTCAGTGGATTTCAAATCAGCTCCAAGAGATATAAAATCGTTTATACCTTTTAGGTATCTTTTTGTGGCTTCACTTATGTATTCTTCTATTTTTTCCTCCAAGTTTTTCCCTTTTTCCTTAGTGTTCAAGATAGTTCTCATGTTTTTTTCTGAAGAAGCGATTATTATGTTGCCGTTAACACCTCTTATATCATTTTTGACTGTTATAGGATCTTCATATCTTTCTGAAATGGTCCTGTAGTAATTTATGAAGCTCTCGGAATTTATTATGGTCACATCCGCTACATTCATGTCGAACTTTTTCTCAATATTCTCCATCAGATAGGAGGCTATCTTGCTCGCTCCTATATTACAGATTTCTTTTAAACCGTCTTTTTCTTGTTCTGATATTAGAGGTGGATTCATTTTCGCAAAATTCCTGGGTTTTAATTTTGTTGTTTACTATGATTGTATTGTAGAAGGAGTTATTTTAGTATTACTTCTAATTTTTATCCAAAAAAAAATAATCTTTAAAGGTATATTTTAAGGTATACCTTTAATTTTTAATCCAATAAATGAAATTTTAAACCATAAAAATAAGTCTTAAAAGGTACCAAATTTTATGTTATTTTATGTTAGAAAACATTATGAAGAGTTACTTCAAGTTAACATATTGTGCAATGGATCCGTTATCTTGTTAACATCGTCAAGTTTAACAACCATCATTATGTCTAGCATCTTATCATTTCCTATGTATAGAGAAGTTATTGTTATTAACAACTTTACGTTTTTGAAATCTTTTTCTCCTTTCAATAATTGCTTTATCCGTTGATATAGTATCATATCAGCATATTTGTAGGATGTGTTGCTGTTGTTTATTTCTATATTAAGGTTCAGAAAATCATTTAAACCGTTTAGATATTTTTTTACAGCTTCTACAGAGTTTTTTTCAACTAATTCTTTGAATTCTGTTCCGTTTTTATCAGTTGATAACAGATATTTCATGTTTTCCTCAGAAGAAGAAACTATTATACTGCCATCAACACCTTTCAGGGTGGTCATTAAAGTCATCGGATTATTAAATTTCTCTGTCACATCTGTGTAAAAATTCAGGAATTCTTTGGATTTTATTATGTTGGCCTCTGGTACGTCCATATCAAATGTATCTCCTGTTCTTTCAGTCAAAAATGAAGAAGCTTTGCTTGACCCGATGTTACATATCTCTTTTAAACCGTCTTTTTCACTATCAGATAAAATCCTGCTTTCCATGTTATCGTTATCTCATTGTATTGTTTTTAAAATGAAAAAATACTTTTAATTATTGTTTTTGGATGTTAATATGTTTTTTTGTATGCCAAATTTAAGATCTAAATTTGTATATCCAATATACTTATTATATCCATTGATGACATATTTATAATTTACATTGGTTTGATAAAAAAATTCTATTAGATTTTTCTATTAA
Organism: Candidatus Nanoanaerosalina archaeon; assembly: GCA_022729275.1. GTDB lineage: Archaea > Nanohalarchaeota > Nanosalinia > Nanosalinales > Nanoanaerosalinaceae > Nanoanaerosalina. The sequence goes on along the minus strand of JALDAH010000011.1, from coordinate 9,646 downwards.
ATTAGATTTTTTCAGCACACACAAGATCTTTTTTATATACATTAAAATATTGGTCAAAAACCTCTGTTTAAAGTATTTTTTTAAAGTTTTATTACCATATATAACTATCTATAACAAATTAATAACTATTTCGTAGTAAATAATAATTTGAAGAGGGTTTCCTTGAAATGAGTACTAGAATAGCAGTTTCTTACAAAAAAGAAGGGAAAGAAGTGGAGAAAGACAGAGTTTTTGATTTCTTGGATAGATGGGCGTATGTGGATTACTTCGACCCTGAGAAAGAACATCCTGAATTTGAAAAGGATTCCTTTAGAATTTATGATCTTTATCATATGGCCAAAACCAGAGACACTTCATTAAAGGATCTTAGGAGAGCTGAAAATAAAGGTGTTAAAACCATAAATCCTTATTCAGGTGCGAAGCTAGTCGACGATCGCTATGAATCTATAAAGGTTCTGGAGAAGAAAGGTATAAATGTTCCAAAGAGTGAGTACGGAAGGTTTGATGAGATTTCCCTTGAGTTTCCTCTCGTCTCAAAGGAGAGATTTGAGGGTGATGGACATGATATTGAACTTATTAAAACTCCATACAGGGGTAAAAAGTTTGTACAGGAGTTTATAAACTATGATGATAGTTTTAAACTTTACAAGGTAGGGGAAAATATAAGGTGTGTAATGCTCAGTTGCCGAGGTTTCTTTGATAGGGATTATGTTTCTTCTGTTGAGATAGGTGTAGATGAATACATGGAGGATATAGTTGAAGACATATCCGAGGTTACAGGACTTAAACTTTTTGAGGTAGATGTTCTTAAATCACATAAAGGTCTCTATGTTGTTGATGTGAACTCTATGGTGGGTCTGCAGAATGTTAATGATGGTGTGGAGATTTATAATGAACTTCTGATGAGAGAATCTGGTTTTTCAAAAAAATATTTTTTCCCAGGGAAATATATTAGAGATATCCCCTTTGATAGTTGTTGAACGAGCTTTCTAAAAAAAGTATATTTATTAGTTAAGTGTTAATAATATATCTATATGTTTATTCAGATATTAAGTTTGTTTAATGAAAATTTATTCTTTGAAATAATAACCAAAAATTATTTAAACAACCAACAACAATTAGTTGTTACTTTGAAGTAACAAAGGTGGTTTCATGTCTTATCTAATAGAATGTATGGAAAAATATATGGATGTCGAAGGTTGTACAAATGGCAATAGAAGAAGACCTTTGATAATTCCTGATACAAGTTTTGTAGTTAAAGGTTGCAAGTATGATAACTATGAGGATATATCATGGGATCTATTAGGAGATAATCTTAGCTATACAGAAGGCCTTAGGGATGAATACGAGGTACATAACAATACATACATTAATGGCTACAAAAAAGAAATTACTGATGATGTCTATGAGAAACTTATAAATTATGGAAAAAATATCAATGAATTTTTTGAAAACGATATAGATGAGATACAGGCAATAGAGAAATATGAGGAAGTACTGGATAAAGCTATAGATGAATCTTTTGAGGAAGAAAACTTTGTTTCACTAACGGATATGGGAATCCTTGCATCTGCTATGGAATTATATCCAAGGAGAGTTGTTCTATTATCTGATGATGATGATGTTGTACTTCCAGCAAATGAATTGAAAAAAAAGGGGTATAATTCATACAATTCCGGGTTCTCCAACCTAGTTGCAATGAGGAATCAGGACCTATGCGATTTTCTTGAAGAGATACACAATAATAAAAAATGGTGACTTTTTGTTCCTCTTTTCATATATAAAACAAGAGGTACCATTTATTATTATAGAGGGATTAAATGAACGAAAAGTTCATCAAGTATCCTTCGATTGACTATCTTTCTGATAACTCGGAGGTTCTTGACAAAAAGTTGAAAGTTTATGAGAAGTTAGACGGTGCCAATTGTCAGTTTAGGATGCTCAACAATGGAGAGATACAGCCTGGAAGCAGATCAAAAAAGATTGGAAGACAGAGAAGTCAGAACGAATTCACCTGGAAAGGAGATTTCCTTGAATGGATAAATGAAGAGTTGAGAAAATCTCTCTACATGTCAGTTTCTAAGAGAGGTTACAATGAAAAATCCTTTTTTTCATCAGTATTGGATCCAAAATACATTTTTTTTGGTGAATGGCTTTCTACACATACAAAGACATATCCTTCAAAGTATAAAGATAACTTTTACCTTATAGACATTTTAAACATTGAAGAAGAAAGGTTTATTGATTACGATAAAGCCAGAGAAATCGTTGACCATTACGGATTAGATATAAGGACCATGGACAAAATCTATGATGGTAAACTTGATTTTGAGAAAGTAAATGAACTCATGGAGGGCAGTGGTTACGGTGTTGAAAAGAAAGAAGGTATACTTATGAAGAATTATGAAATCGGAGAAAATTTCAAGGACCAAGTAAATAATTTTGCTAAGTACGTAGACCCTGAGTTCCGTGAAATGAGGGATAAAATAAATTATCACGATTCTATACTTATTGAAGAACTCGCTAAGGACTTTGTTGAAAATAATTACGATGATGTCAAGAGTTTTATTAAAAAATCAGACAAACCTTCCGGAGATATTGTTAATAATTTAGTTGAAGAGATTGCAAACCGAGGAATAATTGAGGATTACTTCGAATCAGGAGACGGAGATTTTGAACTTTATAACAAGAGATTCAGACAAGCCCTTAACGTTTTCGTAAAGGAGAGGGAATCAAGGCTTTAAATCAAATTTTTTATAGTAGTCAGCTTAAAATATTAATATGACAGAAAAAAGTTCAATCCTTTCATCCTTTTCTAAATACAAACTTATAGGAATGGTTTTTTTACTTCTTGTTGTTTTTTCTATAGTGGGTGTGATATCTCAGAAAAGCTTTGATGATGGTCCTGACCAGGGACACCCACTTTTTGAAGTTAATTTCGCTGCAGGAGCGGCAAATCACAATTTAGATATGAACAATTTTGATGTGAACAGGATAGATACCGCTATGATAGATTTTGTAGAGCCCAATAATGAAAATTTAGTGACTATAAACTCCGGTCTGGATGTTTTAGGAGGTGTTGACATAAACGAAACTCTAGAAGTTGGTGGTGATACAGGTATTGGAGGAAGTCTTGATGTTGATAATAGTGGTAGTTTTGGCGGTATTCTGGAAACTGATAATAATTTATATGTAAATAAAAATGGCAGCGTAGGTGGTAGTTTCCATGTTTATGATGATCTTTTTGTAAACAACAGTCTAGAAGTTGACGATAGTTTGAATGTTTCCAACAATCTTGGTGTTGGCGGTGATGCTGGTATTGGAGGAAGTCTTGGTGTTGGTGGTAATGGTAGTTTTGGAGATAGTTTGATTGTTTCTAAAAGTCTTGCTGTTGGAGAAAGTCTGGATGTTGGTGGTGATGCCGATATTGGTGGCGGTCTTGATGTTAGTGATACAGTTATTTTCGGTGACGATTTGATTGTTTCCAACAATCTTGGTGTTGGCGGTGATGCTGGTATTGATGGTAGTCTTGATGTTGGTGGTAGTGGTAACTTTGATGGTAGTCTTGATGTTGGTGGTAGTATAGATTCCTCTAATGATTTGGATGTTGGTGGAGATGGTAGAATAGGCGGTAGTTTCCATATTGACGATGATCTTATTATAGACGGTAGTTTGGATGTTGGTGGTAGTGGTAATTTTGACGGTAGTTTGGATGTTGGTGGTAGTGGTAACTTTGATGGTGGTCTTGATGTTGGTGGAGATACTGATATTGATGGTAGACTGGATGTTAACAGCGATCTGAGTGTGATGGGTAATGGATATATTGATGGAGGATTTGATATAGGAGACGATCTAGGTATTGGCGGAGATGCCTATGTAAACAATGACCTGTCAGTTATGAACAATATGTATGTAGATGGTGATGCCGACATTTCAGGTAGTTTAACCCTTGCAGGTGAACTTTTGATGAATGCAAATATTGATATGGGCGGTCATGATATCGTAAATGCCGGCGCATTTTACTATTCGTCTGATATAAGGAAGAAAGAAGATGTTGAAAAGATAGACATAAACAACAGAGATATCAGAGAAATTGAAGGGATTAGATATGATATGGATGGAGAAGAAAGGATAGGTTTTTCAGCCCAACAAGTGGAACAAGTGTATCCTGAACTTGTTTATGAGGATAAAGATGGTTTATTGAGTTTAGATTATGTTGGTATTATACCTATTCTTTTGGAGGAGTTGAAATATCAAAGGGAAATCGTAGAAGAGCTTGAAGAAGATTTCAGAGAACTTGAAAGCGATTTCAGAAGACTGGAGAACGAACTAGATGAAGAATGAATGGTGAGAATATGAAGTTTCCAAACAAAATCGGAAAGGAGTTTTTACTCTTATTAGTAATCTTTTTTTTGATGTGTGCAACAGTCCTGTCACGTACACAGATAGGAGACACATGGAATCTTCATTCTTCTACAATGACCGAGTGGAGGGAGGAGTCTGTACCTGAGCACGGAGATGTCAGGTTTAAAACCTACAGAACTGACAATCTGATGTTTCCTCCTGGCAGCGGAGAGGAAATAAGACTTTTCATCGTTGGAGCTCCAAACCACATCCATTTTGATTGTCCAGGAGGTCCAAATGAAGAAGACCGAGATGGATGGATAAATTATAGGGATACGGAGGAGCAATCTGTCAGTTGTTCTCCATGGATAGATGAACTGGAGTGGGAAGAAACTAATATCGAATGGGAGGTAAACTGCTGTAATGACTACAATGATGAATGCGGTACTTCAGGTGTCACATGTGACGTAAAGACTTGGTACGACTGTGAGGACGAACAAATAAGCTGTGATCCCAAGGAATGCCCTGAAGGGGAACACGGAAAAGGAGAGTGGAGGGTTACAGATACATATCAAAGAACATGTGATTTTGGAGGTTGTAGTTCAGGATCTTGGAGCTGTGTTGGTGAATGCGAGGCTAGAAGAAGGACTTATACCTGTGATGAGTCTGGAAGTACTAATACGTGTGAGTTTGATGGTTATTCCTATACTACTGATAATTCTTGTACAGGAGGTGTGGAATGCTGTACTGATGGTGACTGCTGGTCGGGTGAGGTGTGCGAGGACAATGAATGTGTAGAGGAAGAGGAGGAGACGTGTTCCGATAAATACCCTGATTTTATGACAGATGCTGATGACTGTGATGATTATTGTCAATGTGAAGGATATAGCGGAGGTTCTTTAGGCGGAGCTCAACAGGATCAGTGTACTTGTCATTGATAAAAATTATTTTTGAGAATTAAAATTTTCAAAGGTCATTCAGCTTTTCTCTTATCTCTTCCATTTTTTCATCCGTGGTTTCAAGCGCTTTGGCGGTCTTTAATTTCTCTATATTGTATGGATTTACTTCTTCCAATGCACTTGAACCTATCCTTATTTGGTAGTTGTTAAATAGGAACTTATCCATTTCTTCCTGAAGTTTTTTATTCATGTGGATTTCAGAAACATCGTAATCATCATTTCTTTCGAAGGCCATTGGATATGTTATTTTCTGTTTATTTTTGTTGTCTTCGAATTCAATTTTAATGTTACCTACAAGATAATTTTCAAAAGCTCTGTTTACACCTTCTTCCGTAAAACCACTGTCCTTGACAGTTTCATATATTTTTTCCGTTGTCCTTTCATCTCCAAAAAATTTTGAGACCTGTCCATCAAGAAAACTATAGAGGTATTTAAGGGTTTCTCTCTTACCAAATTTGACTCCTTCAAGCTCCTGTAACTGTATTCCTCTAGTTATACCTCTTATCGTTGCTTCTAAGAAATCATGTCCATTTTTTATCATTGAAGTGTTAACCTTGACATAGCTCGATTCTATGGAATAACCTTCACTTTTTGAGGTAGTTGTGGGCTTGTTGATAGACTTTGCAGGAGATCTATCTATACCTGATCTTATCTTCCCTTTATATCCTAGTTTATCTGCCAGTTTTTTACAGTAGTGATTCGCCCAATTGTCTATATGTAGGTACTCCGGCTGGTTTTTTATCTTCTCTCCAAAACTACCGGATGTTTCCTCTATAAACACCATGTTGCTTATCAATGGAATACATAGCTTTTTAAGTTATTTTATGGCCGGGTGATAACTTATTATCTACAATTTTTAGATCAACGTTTTAAAACTGGTAATTAACTTTAAATTTATGAATCCTACTGTAGGTCTTGTCGGTAAACCGAGCGTCGGCAAATCCAGTTTTTTCAACGTTTCAACTATGAACTCTGTTCCTGAAGCAGAGTATCCCTTTACAACAGTCGAACCAAACATTGGCGAGGCATATGTCAGTGTCAAGTGTCCGGCGGAAGAGTTCGGAAAAACCTGTGATCCTCGAACAGGTTTCTGCAGAAGAAACAAGCGTTTTGTCCCGATCAAGCTCTTTGATGTTGCGGGATTGATACCAGGGGCACATAAAGGAAAGGGTTTAGGCAATCAGTTCCTTTCAGACCTGAATGAAGCGGATGTTCTAGTCCACATAGTAGATTTTTCGGGGAAAACAGATATAGAGGGAGAGCCAACTGAGGAACACGATCCAAGAGATGACATTGAGTTCCTCGAGGAAGAACTTGATATGTGGTATTTGGAGATTCTTGAAAAAGGTATAGAAAAGTTTGAGAAACAGAGACACGACAAGAAGCCTTTGGACGAAACATTGGCTGAACAGATGTCAGCTCTGAAAGTTAAAAGATCGATGGTCAAGAGATGTCTTTCTGAAAAAGATCTCGAAAAGAAACCCGCTGAGTGGACAGAAAAACAAAAGATATCGGTTGCCAACTTTCTGAGAAAAGAATCAAAACCAATGGTTATAGCTGCAAACAAGATGGATACTGAAGAGGCCAAGAAGAACTTTGAAGACATCAGCAAAGAAACTAAATACGAACATCTGGAGATCATACCTGTATCAGTACATGCAGAGAGAGCTCTCAAAAAAGCTGATGAGAAAAATCTGGTGGAATACGTGCCCGGTTCCAATAGCTTTGAGATCAGAGGAGATATTTCAAAGAAACAGAAAGAAGGTTTGGAAAACATCGAGAGTTTTCTTAAAAAATATGGTGGTACAGGGGTACAAAAAGTGCTTGAAAAAGCTCTTTTCGATGAATTAAGGTTAATACCTATTTTTCCTGTTGGTTCAGAGGGTCTCACCGATGAAAAAGGAAATGTTTTACCAGACTGTTTCTTAGTCCCTGAAGGGATAAAGGCAAGGGAGTTCGCATTCCATGTGCACTCCGATTTTGGGGAAAACTTTCTCTATGCGGTAGACAAGAGAACTGAAAGAAGGAAAGGAGCTGATTCAGAACTGAAATCCAGTGATATAGTTCAGATAGTCTGCAGTTCTAAGTAATAGTTTGATAGAATTCTAGAAAATACCTAAAAGGAATAGCGATGTCACACATTATCAGATCTTTTTAAATATGGAAACACAAAGTTTTTCTTTTTAAAAATTGTTAAGAAGAATATAATGGTTTCGTCACTTTTTTAATTATGTTTTCTAAACTAATTAATGGGTGTGGGGAATTGTAGATGTTGATAGGATAATAGAAAGATTCAGAGATAATTCAGATTTTCTTTATGAAGAATTTGAAACCGTTTACGGCATAAAATCATTGATAATAAAAAATGGCCGTATGGCTGATATGAAACCTTTGAAAGCAAGTTATAGGGATAAAGGTTTATCCGTCAATATAATGGATGATATGTACAGGAACAACGGTATATGCAGAGCACATGCCATTGTAGATGGCGAAAATGTTTTTTATGGTATCAACAGTGAACATATAGGTGAAATAGATTATTCTGAACTATCTTTGAAGTATATTTCAAACCTTGACATCGATTTCAACCTTAAAGAAGATTATTTACAGGTTTACAGTGTTCACGAACCTCTTGAAGATGAAAATAATGTTGAAAAAGTCAATGAGTGTTTCAAATATATCTACCATAAGGTTATTGATGAGGGCACAGAGTTTACATGAATACTTCAACAATAATTTTTAAGATAAGATTCTCTAATTATTTCTGCAAATTTCTAGAAACCATTCGAAAAGTTTTTTCTGCTCCAGATGATCCCTGTACATCATCTCGGGATGCCACTGAACCCCGATAAGGTTGTCAAATTTTTTGTGTGTAACAGCTTCGATAGTTTGGTCGGGAGCAAGTGCCTCAACTTTCAAACCTTCTCCGAGTTCATCTATCCTCTGATGGTGGTGGCTGTTGACCGCTATAGTCTTAGAACCAAAAATTTCTTCAAGTCCGCTTCCTTCTACAAAACTTACTTGATGAGTGGGTTTACTGTTCTCCTCTTCCTGGTTGTGTTGTATATCCGAATCGATGTGCTGCTCCAGCGATCCTCCAAATAAAATGTTTATTATTTGCATACCTCTACAAATTCCAAGAACAGGTTTTTTAGTTTCTATGAACCTTTTTACAAGTTCCAGTTCCATCTGATCTCTTTCCCTGTCCAGATCCGATAATTCTTCGTGAGGTTTTTGACCAAAAAGACCGGGATTAAGGTCAAATCCTCCGGTTAGAATTATACCATCAAGATATCTTATGTTTGAAAATCCGTTTTCAAAAGTTTCGGGAGTTACTACTAGCGGTGTTCCTCCAGCATTTGTTATCGCTGTCAGGTAATTTTTGTTAGTTTGTTCTTCAAGCACGTCAATAGTTTTGAAACTGGTGGTTACTCCTATTTTACACATCTTATGACCCTGTCACAATCCAAAAATCTTTTTTTCAATATTTATTTTATTTTCTAAACTTTTAATTCTATTTTTTTATTTCAGGTACAGTATAAAAAGCGGAAATGGTCATACAACTAAATAACAAAAAATCATAATCCTGCAAATTTTTTTATATAGAAAACTGTTTATATTTTAAATAGGTGGTAAAATGGCTGAACTGTTACCCTTCTACTCCGGTTTACTGGTAGCACAAACTGTTATTCTTGTTTTCTACTGGTTCAACCTTGACAAAATAAGACAGAACATTGTTTCAAATCACAAAATTGGTGAGGAGACAGTTGATTATATCAAAAAGGTTTTGATGAACAGGGCTATCGTATCGGTATTGTTTTTGACGGTGAATATAATAACAACTTTTTCCTACTATCAGTATCTGGCCATGAAACATCCTCCGACACTTGCACTTGTTTCTGTAATACTTACACCTGCAATCCTGATAATAATGTATCTGAAAAGATTTGTAAATCTCTACAATATACTTGAATCAGTGGTAGAAAATTCGAAAAATATCGAAAAGACCAGGTTTTCCGTTTGAGATGGTTTGAAAAGTTTGTTGTCAGATAACAGTCACTTTTTTTGGGAGAAAAGAATATTGTTTTTCAGGTCCTCCAACTTTTTTTTATTATAGTAGAGAACACGAACAAAGAATAATAAAGCCCCGGCCGGGATTTGAACCCGGGATCTGCCGATTTCTCGTTTTCCAGGGTTAGGTACAGAATACCATGCCCGGAAAAGGATTCATGGCTCAAAAACCTGCTAAAAGGGTGTTCACTTCTTCATCCACATTTCATGTGTCAGCACTTAAAATCCTCTTCATCGCAGGTTCTAAAGACCCTGCCAAAGGTCTCAGGAGC
>JALDAH010000032.1 GCA_022729275.1 Candidatus Nanoanaerosalina archaeon | reverse complement strand
GTTATAAATTGTATTTAAAAAAAGTGTTGTAACTTTTATTTAAAATATATAGAAAAAACTAGTTTTTTAAAAGATATTTTGTGAGAAAGGGATTTATTTCTTGTTCTTCCCTTTCACCAATTTTCTACCTTCTATATCCCAATAAACGATTTCTTGTCCTTCGGTGACATCTAAATCTTCCGGTAGCTTCATTTCTTCTGTCTGGTATGTGTCCATGTCCATTATCTGCGCTATATCTCCTTTTATGGATACGACCTGTCCGACTTTCTTCTTTATATCAGGGGTTAAAAGCTTTGTACCTCCCTTTTCAACCATGTTTCTGGTCTGTCCATCAAATATACCTTCTGCTCTGATCTTATACTTTGCTGCTCCGTGTTTTCCTGGTGAGGATTTATTCACAGATTTTACCTGACATGGTTCTTCATCGATAAGCAAATATCCTCCTTTTCTTACACTATTTACATCTACCTGTTGTGGCATAACTAGAACCTCTGTTGTTATTGTGTCTTGAATTCTTTTAAAATATGTGATTTTTGTAGAAAAAATGATTGGTTTAGGTGGTACACCCGTGGGGGGGGGTTAAGAAATAGTGTCTTGCTAGGCTAAATATTCTGTGGGGGGGGAAGTTCAGAATTATTCCCTAGCAGAGGGATGCACCACCTATTGTAGGCATGGCCTACAACATTTTGCCATCCTTCTCTTCGAAGGATGTCTTTCAAGGTTTTTTTGAACCCTTGAATGGGATCGGAAGGGTTCAAGCCTTCCGACCCTGGGGGGGGAATTGTTGAAATTATATAGGGGGGGATTTTTAGTGCTTTACCACTCTTAATCCTAATTCTTCCATGTCCGAAACTTCTGCATCGGAGTCATGCTTGTCTACAGGACCTAAGACGTAGGGGGAATTTACGCCTGTGACGATAGCTATTACCTGAACTTTGTTCGTAAGATCGTCGTTCAGCCTTGCTCCCCAGATAACTTGTGCCTGAGGATCAAGCTTCTCCATGACAGTCTGACCTATGTCATTGATTTCGTTAAGTGATAGGTCGTTTCCTCCTTCAACGTGGATCAAAGCACCGTTTGCACCCTCGAAGTCAACATCAAGTAGGGGGTTGGAAAGAGCTTCTGCGATTGCTTCTTTTCCTTTGTTACTTGTGTCGGACTCACCATAACCGACAACTGCAACTCCGCCTGAGTGCATAATTGCTTTGACGTCCGCATAATCAAGGTTTACAAGTGAAGGCTCTGATATTGTTTCGGTGACTCCCTGTATCATCGTTGTGATCAGTTCGTCAGCCACTCCGAAAGCCTGGTCAAGAGGCATGTCTCCCGCAATCTCGATCAGTTTGTCGTTTTCGATAACGATTGCAGTGTCAACGTGTTGCCTCAAACGTAGAAGACCGTCTTCTGCCTTTGATTTTCTTGCACCTTCTATCTGGAATGGCATCGTGACGGTTCCTATGACGATGCAGTCCTCGCTCTTTGCAATATCTGCAAGTACAGGTATTGCTCCTGTACCTGTTCCACCTCCCAGACCACAGCAGAGGAAGACCATATCAGCATCTGCAAAAAGCGATCTTAGTTCTGACCTGTTTTCTTCAGCAGCTTTGGAACCTCTTTCAGGGTGTCCTCCTGCTCCAAGACCTCTTGTAAGATCTTGACCTATCAAAATTTTTCTATCAGCCCTTGATACCTGGAGGTGCTGTTTGTCCGTGTTAACTGCTACGGTTTCCGCACCTGTAGCATTTTTGTTGTGCATCCGGGTTATCATGTTATTACCTGCTCCCCCGACTCCAACAACTAGGATTTTAGCATCCTTTATATCTTCAAACTGCTCGTTTTGTTTTGAATTTCCATTTACCGCATCATCTACAATCTTTTCCATTTTTTTATCCCCTTGAAAGGTTGTTATTCAACACAACTATGTTTTTTAAACAGTGGATACCAACCTTTGTTTGTAAAGTCCTTCCGAGAAGTAGAGAAACTTTTCGGAGAAATATCTAATAACAACTAATTAAATCTAGAAAATTTGCCCAAATTTTCGATTCGTTGCCCAACGAGTCAAAAATTGTTTTTAATAAGTCTTTTTGTCTTGTTGTCCAAACAAGATGCTTTTCACGTGCCCAGCGCTTAAAGCTATTAGACTTAACTATAATTTCTTTTCACTAGTTTATAAATGTTTTTTTGTATTGCTATTACTTGTTTAATAAAATATGTTTTCTTCTACAATGATTAACAGACATTAAATTGTGGGGGGAGACGAGTTGTTTTTTAAGAATTCTCTACTAATTATAGGGTATATGGTAGATATAGAAAACGTTGTTGACAGGGAAACCATAATTTCTGTTTCGGAAAATGCCAGGATTAAACTTTCTGATGATGAGATCGAGAAGTTTAAAGGAGACTTCATAGAAGCTTTAGGTTCTTTCAGATCTCTTGATGGTATAAATACCGAGGGAATTGATCCAGCTTTTCATCCGATAGAATTGGATGACCGGAGAAGAGAGGACGAGGTAAAGGAAAGTTTTTCATTGGATAAAGTTTTTTCTAACACAGATAACCGTGAAGGAGATCACTTCAAGGGGCCCAGAGCCACATAATATTTCTTTGATTTTGTGCTGTTCATTTATTTTGAACTCTCAGTTTATCCTGATTAAGTATCTAATCCTGTCTGTAAGTTACAGTATCTATTTATTACATAATGATAAAATTTTACCAATATGGTAATTTAAATCCATATAAGTTAATTTTTTAAACCTATCTGACGAACTTGATATATAGTATGGGGCTTGAACTTTCCGATCTTGTGGAGAACGAGGATGTTCTTGAGGACGAACTCAGGATTATAGCCGGAAAATATGGTCTTAACCCAGTACACCTGAAGGAAATAGTCAGGTACAGCTCTAGAGGTTTAAATCAGTCTGATATATCTAAGAGGGTTGGAGTATCTAGGAACACTGTTAGGAAGTATGTGGAAAAGCTGAAGGAAATGAATAAATCAGATTTTAAGAAGCTCGTTGTTATAACTTCCCTTCTCTTCGGAGGCATGTACTTTTTATATGACATGATCAGGGAATGATTGTTCAGTCGTCAAGAACTTTTCTTATGTATTTCTCCTGATCCTCAAATATATGAGCAGAGGTTGATATAGTTGTCAAAAACCCTGGCTCAACACCAAGTTTTTTCGCGACAAAATTCTGAAGACAGTAAACTTGGTAGATGTTCGCCGGCCATCCATAAAAAATATCGTTACTTCTTATTATCTCCGTCACGTTGAGCTCTCCGAACCTTAACTTGAAATCTATGCTCACAACTCCAGGAACCTCTTTTTTGAAAATATCTCCGTCCATCAGAGGGTTCCAGACTGTGATAACAGCTCTTCTGGAGTTCTTGTTTTCCTCTAGTAGAGGTACAATAAAATCGTTTATCTGATCCTTCTTTGAACTTTTCCCAGGAAATGCGAAAATCCTGTTTCCATATGAATACTCGTAACCGATCGAAGCATCTTTTGAAAGTATGTTGCTTTTTATCTCGTCCAGAGAAGGATATATCCATTTTTCGAATTCGTTCAATTTTTTTATAGGTTCTTTGATGTCTTTTGGATCGGGTTCAAGTTTCAAAACCAGATTGAAAACTTCCTTGCAAACTCTTTCATCTTCATCATTGAAATCCCTTCCATTTTCCATTATGAGTTTGAGGGATTCTCTCCAGAGCTCAAGAGTTGAATCGCTATCCAACTTACTCATCTTAAAAACCTCTCAATACTTGAATCCTTATTTAAAGAGTTTCCAATCTGGTACCTGAAAAGTTTGAATCCATATGTATTGATTATAGCGTTTATTTCCTGTATGATGTCGGAATTGGAGGCTCCTCCTTTTCTTCTTATCGTGATGATATTACCTCCATCGTTTACGTGTGAAAGCCTGTCCCTAAGTTCAACTGTCTCTCTGAAATACTCAGAATATATATCTTCAACTCCTGAGACCAAAGGTATTTTATTTTTTTCTCTTGAAAGTATTTTTTCAGGTTTATCCCCATATCCTGGAGCCATAGCTATCTTGAACTCTATAGGCATTCCACATGACTTATAGATAGTTGATTCTGCAGCACAGAACTCGTCCATGTCTTTTTTCAGGTGTTCCAGAAGATTTACAGCGGTCTTGTTGTCAAATCTAGATGAAATAGTCTCTAAATTCCATGTCCTTAGGTAGTTCCTGCTGTATATGAAGAATTCTTTTCTACTACCTTCTTCGTTTATGCTGAGTATCTTGCTGAAAAGACTGTGTTTTTGTTTTCTCTGTATAGAACTTCCAATGAAAAGAGATCTATATGCTTTTTCAAACAAATTCCGGAAATTTTCTCTGTCCAAGCTGTTTTTATGACCCATAAACTTTTTGAAATCCACAAAAAGTGTTGACTGTGAACAGCACAGGGAGTTAGCCATCTTGGTTTTTTCCTTCTGTTTTTCCCATTTTTTCTTGTTAAACGTGTATGGACCTGCATGTCCAACCCACAACGGAACATCATCTATATTCTTGTTTTTGAAATAAATATTATGGTCCGAGATAATCGGTACAAGCTCTTCAAAATAGTTTTTCTGCTGGTTAAGGGTTCCCGAGTCAAGTTCGAACACCATGTTCAGGTTTTGATGATATTCGATGTCTTTCAGAATCATGAGAAATTTTTTCCTATCGTCTATTTCAAGTCTTGAAAAGTCTATTATCAGGGATACTGCCTTGTTGAAATCATCTAGATCTCTCGTCAATTTGTGGAAGAACTTCATTAATTCATCGGTTGAAAGCTCAGAGACAACGTTTTCGAAAGAATTGATGCCCAGAACATCGTTTATATAATCCAGTGAAGTGGTTATGACGTGATAAATGTTGTTTTTATCGAATTTTTTGGACTCAAGCATGATCGAATCCAATTTCTGTATCCAGTTGTCTTTCTCCAATCTCTTTATCGTACCTTCTTTCCCAAGATTTTCTATGGGTAGTGATGGTATAACAGGACGAGAGATTTCTACTTTCTTTTTCCTGACTGTGTCATAGACTATTTCTTCTCCGGGTTCAATCGCCAGACCGAAGAATTTTTCGCCATTTTCACCTCTCCTGGTGACTTCAAGTATTTCTCGTTCCACTAGCTTGTTTAGGTGATGTAGTATCCTCCTGTGTATCTTGGATTTTTTTCTCTTTGCTTTCTTTTTCTCTTCCTTGGTGGGAAAATCACCTGATAGGATATCAAGAACTTTCTCGTACTCTTTATTATATATCTTTCTAGCGATGCGGGATGTAGAAAAATCTGCTTCAGAGTTCTTCCTGAAAAGCTCTAGCACCTCTTGTCTTATTTTAGTCATGAGCGACTAGTGACATTTTGGTTTTTAAATTATAAAAAAATGGTATATTAAAAACGACAGATCGAGAGAAATCAAAAATCTTCGAGTTTGTTTATTTCTTTGTCTGTCAGATTTAAACCGGTTAATTCGTCTGTTGGTTCCACCTCAATCCCGGTCAACCATTTGAGTATGTTCAAAAATTTTTTGGAGTAAGAACCTTTTATGACCAATTTTGTACCTTTGTTTAAAATGCAGTCCGAGCATATGTTGTTACATCTTTTGTATATCTTGCAACTGTTGCTGTCCTCTTTTCCATTTACATGTTTTATTTCAGCTTTTATCCCTATTTTTTTTATGATTTCATTAATTGACTCATCATTTTCCCAGTTGCTGGCGTATGATGTACACTTCTGGAAGTTGACACATTCAACACACCTTGCTTTCTCGGGGTAGGAGAACTTGACGTTGTAATCGTAGCTTAGACCTAATGCATTTGTTATACCACAGCTGAGGTTTCTGAATAGAAAAACGTTGTTTCTTTCGGGTAAATGCTCAAATAACTCCTCTCTATCTGGACAAGAAAAGTACTTAGCACCTAAATTTGAAAGTTCTTTTAACAGATTTTCTAAGTTGTTATCTTTAATTTCAGAGGTTTTTAGGTTTATGAGTAGAGGTACACGTTCCAATACAAGGTTTTCAACACTGTTAACAACTACTTCCTTGTCCATTTTTTCAGAATCAATATTGTATATAACTATTTTTCTTAACCTAAATAAACCAAGTCTTCCAGCTATTTCTTTTCCTATCTTTGAATCGGTTAGTATACATACAGGTCCAAAATGAGAACTCTCTTCAAGCATCTCAAGCTGTTTAAAAGCATTTCTCCAATCCATCTCAGAATTTTTTGAAACGCTGATGGCTAAAGGAAGTTTTTTCAAGTGTTTTGGAAGTTCGGATTTGTTCAAAACATCTTTCATCCGGCATGGATGAGTTTCTAGAGGACTGTGTTCGAGTTGACCTGAAATATTATTAAGTATTTTTTTGTCAAAGGAGTCCATAATTGAATCCATCAAAATAAAAGGTATGTCGACCGGATTTTTTTCGTTTTTTTCTTCCATAGATAACACCGTTTAAGGTTTTTTTTATTCGGGAAGGTAGGTAGTAAGTTAAGATGGACTATGGTCTGTCTCCGTGATAACACTTAATTGAATAACTTAACATATGAAAACCGAATACCAGATTTCGCTGAACACTTCAGCGTTAAACTGAATCCTAAGTCTTTTTACAGATATATCCTAATCAAAATTTTTGACAATACAGTTTCTGATAGACTTAAAATTGTTTGAGAATAATTAAAATGTATGAAAGAGGTTAGTTATTTTGAGGAGTCAAATGAGTGGAGAAGAAGTATGGGTAGAGGAGTTTTGAAGATACATTTCAGGGAGAAAGAGGGAAAGGGTCATGCAGTGTGTGGCAGAGATACTGGAAGATGCAAAGTACATTTTGACTCTCACAATCCACACGAAAGATTTTTTGCACATATTTGGGAGGATTCTCCAGAGGTTTTATTTCATACAGCCGGTTTTTTAATCGCTTCCGTGGTTTTTGGAGGGTTATTCGCATCTTTTAAGAGGAAAGGGTGAAGAACATTTATTTAAGATTCGGACTGAATCCATTTTAATATTGGAGGTAAGGAGGTATTTTGATGAGTTCGGAGAAAAGTATCAGACAACGTCTAAAAAAAGGAGAAAGTTTTGATCTTAAAGGTCTGAAAGAAGAAGTGAATAAAATCGATAAAAAAATAGGTGCCATCCGTTCAAAGGATTTTTCTATAATGAATAATGGAGGAGAGCTTAGAGGTTTGCCGGTATCCGTAAAGGACAATATATGTGTTGAGGGTTTTCCTGCCACAGCAGGCTCTAAGATACTTGAAACTTACCGTCCTGAAATAACTGCTACAGTCGTAAAGAAAATTCAGAATTCAGGGGGAAATATCTTCGCCAAGACCAACCAGGACGAGTTCGGATTCGGAACTTTCAGTATGAATTCAGCTTTTGAAATCCCCAAAAATCCTTATGATACAGAGAGAGTTACGGGCGGCTCCTCTGGAGGTGCGGCAGCTCTAACATCAGCATTAGATCAACCGCATGTAGCTCTTGGGCAATCAACTGGAGGATCAATATCAAATCCTGCGGCTTTCTGCGGAGTTGTAGGTATCACACCAACTTATGGGAAAGTGTCGAGGTATGGTTTAATCGACTACGCCAATTCTTTGGATAAGATCGGGACAATGGCACAAAGAGTGGAGGACGCAGCTTTAATTCTTGACATTATATCAGGCAAGGATGAGAAGGATTTCACAACATTAGATAGGGGAAATGGTAGTTTGGCAGAAGTAAAACCCGATGTGAAAGGAATGAAGATAGCTGTTCCTAGACAGTACATAGAGTTTGAGGGAATGGATAAGAAAGTTAGGGAAAAATTCTGGGATTCCATAGGAGTTTATGAAGATCTTGGAGCGGAAGTTGAAGAGGTAGACATGCCCAAGATAGCAAAAGAATACGTTGTACCGACATATTACATAATCGCCATGTCCGAAGCATCAACCAATCTGGCTAAGTTTTGTGGTATGAGATACGGTATAGAGAAAGATACTGAGAAAGAGAGCTTTAACGAATACTTTTCAGAAATAAGATCGGAGGGTTTTGGAGATGAGGTCAAGAGAAGGGTTCTTTTGGGACACTTCTTGAGACAGGAAGGTTACAAGGACGCATATTATATTAAAGCCCTGAAGGTGAGAAGGTTGATTATTGAGGAGTACAAGGAGACTTTTAAGAATTACGATATAATTGCATCGCCCACTATGCCTATAATAGCTCCGAAGATTGCTGAAGCAAGAAAAACCAAAATGATAGAGATTTATGCTATGGATACACTTACAGTAGGACCTAATCTAGCTGGGATACCTCATTTGTCAGTTCCATGCGGTAAGGTGGATAGAATGCCTGTCGGCATGCATCTTATAGGAGATCATTTCAGAGAGGATAAAATTGTTGCCGCGGCAAAAGCTTTTGAGAGTGATTTTGGAACCCTTGAGAGACCTAAGGTGGTATGATGAACGACGATGGAATTAAGATAGGGCTTGAGACACACATACAGCTTGATACGGAATCAAAACTATTTTGTGGATGTTCTACAGATATCTCGGATGGACCAAACTCTCATACATGCGAAACATGTCTTGGTATGCCAGGCAGTAAACCAAGAACCAACGGAAAAGTTATTGAATATGCGATAAAGGCAAGTTTGGCACTTAACTGTGATATAAACGACATGGTGAGATTCTCCAGGAAGACATATTTTTACCCAGATATGTCCAAGAACTTTCAGATAACCCAGCACGAGATACCTGTCGGTGAGGATGGAGAACTTAAAACAAGACTTGGCAATCATGAGAAAAAGATAAGGATAAAGAGGCTTCACATAGAGGAAGATCCGGCTAGGATTATCCATAAAGGTGGAGATATAACGTCTTCTGACTACACACTTATTGATTACAATCGAGCAGGTATACCTCTGATAGAAATAGTTACAAAACCTGATTTTAGAACCCCTGAAGAGGCAAGAAGATTTTTACAGAAATTAACCAAGATAATGGAATACCTGGGAATATACGACCCCTCATCAGATCTATCAATAAAATCAGATGCCAATATATCTATAGAAGGAGGGGAGAGGGTTGAAGTCAAGAATATAACAGGAACAAGAGGTATAGAAAAAGCCCTTAAATATGAGATAACCAGGCAGAAAAACCTAAAAAAGAGGGGCAGAAATATAGAAAGAGAAACAAGAGCTTATAATTCCTCACAAGAAATAACACGTTCGATGAGACAGAAAGAGTCTGAGGCAGGATATGGTTACATCTTAGAGCCGGACCTCACGAAACTGGAGGTAACTGAGGAAAAAATAGAGGAGATAGAGAGCGATATACCTGAACTACCTGATAAGAAACGTTTAAGGTTTATGGAAGAACATGGATTGAAAAAAGAGATAGCCGAATCTCTTGTAACTGAAAAAGAACTGGCTGATGACTTTGAAAAACTTGTCAAAAAACACGACACTGTTTTAACAGCTAACTGGATGACCAAGGAGTTGAAAAAGACTCTCAATTACAACGATCTGACCTACAAACAGGCAGATCTTGAGAGTGAATGGTTATCCTATATAATAAATCTGCTGGAACAGAATGAAATAACGGGCAGGAACGCCGAGAAGCTTGTCAGGAGAATAGTAGAGAAACCTGAGGATCCCAGTGTTATAGTTGAGAAAGAGGACATGCTGAAAGCCGATGGTTCAGAGCTTGAGGATATCATAATGGAAGTTATTGATTCCAATGATGAAGCGGTCAATGATTTCAAGAAAGGAGAAGAAGGGGCTTTGAACTTTCTCGTTGGACAAGTGATGAAGAAGTCCGGTGGAAAGGCAGATCCTAGAGAATCAAGACGTATGATAATAAAAAAGATAGAGAAATAAAGGGTTAAAAGCAGAACTGCAGATAATCAATTGATTATTTTTGGCAGATCTTCCAAACTTTTTATCTCATAGGTAGGTCTTTTTGTAACATAATATCCCTCCCTGTGCTCCCTCCTTATGAATACTGAATCAATACCCATCTTGTGAGCTACTTCTATGTCCACACTTGAATCTCCTATGAAAAGAGGGTTTTTGACGTTCATATCGCTCATACATTTTTTTAAGTAATAAGTGTCAGGTTTTCTTCTCGAAAGACCTTCCAGAGATTTTTCTCTACCATATGAACATTTGAAGCTGTGTTCAGCATAATTTTTAGCTATAAAATCAACTATGGCCTGTTGATTGTTAGAAACAATCCCCATAGGAAGATTAATGTCTCT
>JALDAH010000018.1 GCA_022729275.1 Candidatus Nanoanaerosalina archaeon | reverse complement strand
GCTTGTTACTTCGATGTCGGCTCTCCGTATCCTGGCCGTGCAGCCGCGGCCAAGGGTGGGGGTGTTCACCCATTAAAACGGATCGTGAGCTGGGTTTAGATCGGCGTGAGCCAGATCGGTTGCTATCTACTGGGTGTGTTTGATTGGTTGAGAGGAAGTTTCGGACAGTACGAAAGGAACCCCGAAACGGAGCCTATTGTGTAGCAGTTGTCCTTAAGGGCATGCTGCGTAGCTACGCTCTATGGGATAAGGGCTGAAAGCATCTAAGCCTGAAACCCTCCTCGAAAAGAACCATTTTTGGCGCCTGTATAAGACAGGTTTGATAGAGTAGCGGTGTAAGCACTGAGGAAACGAGGTGTTCAGCCGACTACTACTAAGAGCCTTTTGAACCTTTTGGTCCGTGTCTTAGACAGCGTCAGTATGAATCAAAGAATGTACAGGACCTCTTTGCTTTTTTTGTTTGTTTTTCAGAAACCTTTTTATCATTCAGAATTTCTTTTTGTTTACCGTGAAGGAGTTGAACCTTTTTCGCCTTTTTAGGTGAAGAAAGTCCCGCCTCCACAATACACAAACTCCGGAAAACGGAGAGGGTGAGAGCCCTGCCTCTGCAGCAGAAACGATACTTCTCTCTGTGTTACGATGAGGCCGATAAGAGGCTGAGGTTGTAGAGAGGACAGTTGAAACGTGGCAAGCTTTGTGGTGCAAGCTTTTAGGTGCTTAGTTGAATAAGGTTTTGAATAGAAGCGGGCTTACTAACTCCATCACTTTTTAAGTTTTAGGTTACAATGGTGTTTTGTTATGGGTAAGAAGAACAAGGGACAGATGCCTTCATCTTTTGGAGGGCTTGTCAGATACTTCGATGAGGGAGAAGAAAAGTTTCAGCTTGACCCGAAGGCTATAATAGTTTTCATTATAGGCCTGGTAACAATGAATCTGATGGCATACTATTACTTGATGCCTTGAAGTTTGTTGGGCCCGTAGCTCAGTCTGGACAGAGCACTCGGCTTCTAGGGTTCGAGCGATTTCTGGTATTTATCCCTACATACAGAGATTTTTTGTACCTAAGATACCGAGCGGTCGAGGGTTCGAATCCCTCCGGGTCCGCTTTCTAAATAAAATTTTTAATCCCTTTTTTTTAGGATGCTTTCCTGGAGCAACCCTCTTTTTTGAAAACCGTCCTCACCTATTTTTTAATGGCCGAAAAAAGATATAAACAAGGAGGCATCATTATTATTTTAGGTGGTTTTTAGATGACTGATGTTCCAAGAGTTCAGACAGGGATCAAAGGACTTGATAACCTTGTAGAAGGAGGCGTGCCGGAAAAATCCGTTACCTTGATTTCAGGTGGTGCTGGTTGCGGTAAAACTATTTTTTGTAGTCAATTTCTATGGCATGGTTTGAAAAAAGGCCAGAAATCAAGATACATATCTCTAGAAGAACCTGTTGGAGACATCAAGAACGATGCAAAGGTTTTCGGCTGGGATTTCAAAAAATATGAGAAAAAAGGAGACTTTAAAATTACATATATTACACCTACAGCAGGTTCCAGAGGTTTCATAGACAAAATTAAAGAACTTGCAAGCGAACCAGGCGTAGAAAGACTAGTTATAGATTCTGTTTCAGTTATGCTTGGTGCTTATGGAGGAACACAGGCCAAAAAAAGAGAGAACCTTTATGATCTTATGAGAGCCGTTAAGAAAGCTGGTCCTACCACCATATTAACTTCTGAGATACCTGAAAACGACGAAAACGCTCTTTCAAGGTTTGGAGTTTCTGAGTTTGTGGCTGATGGTGTAGTCGTGCTTTATTACACAGGTGTTGGAGAAGGAACTTTCAGGAACTTGGAGGTTAGAAAGATGCGTAGAACCAACCATACTCCTGGAACACACCCATTCAAGATTACTGAAAAGGGAATAAGACTTTCGAAAGAAACAGGTTTCTGATTTCTTAATCAAATTTCGAAAACTTTGACACCGTCAGGGGTAATTTCCATAGGAAGGATATTGACGTTGTGGTCAGTACGCCTCATCTTTCGTATTGTTATTGTTCTTTGATGGTCTTCAGCAACCGGGACAAATTCCAAAAGTATGACCGTGTCAACCAAAAACTCTATAATTCCTCCGCCCGAAAGCCCCTGAGAGGTCTCTGGAACGGTACCTGTAAGTACAGCTGTAACGTTCGCTTCTCTCAACTTGTTAAGAAGAGATGCTAAAGCAACTCTTGACATGTATTCGTCCCTTATAAACATCTCGATTATAGAAACGGAGTCGATGATAACTCTTTCCGCATTGATTTCTTCCACGGCATGCATTACTTGATCCAACAGATTTGAAATATACGATCTGACGAGCCGGTTCAAATTCTGTATCTCCTTGCTTGGAAATATCGGTTTTATGGAAAGAATCTTTACAAGCTCCTGCTCTTCAAGATGATCGAACTCCCAGCCAAACATAGCTCTTATGTCTGCTTTTATATCTTCTTCTCTTTCTTCGGTTGTTACATATACTCCAGGGCTTTTATTTTCGGCTCCTCCCTTCAAAAAAGAAGCGCAAAAAGCAGTTTTTCCCGTACCTGTTTTTCCGGTAACTAAATTCATTGTGCCTTGAACCAGGCCTCCCTGCATGTGTTGATCGAGATTTATTATGCCTGTAGTTATACGGTCGACTTTTTCTGAAGGGAGCAATTCTTTTCTTTCTTCTTCAGTTTGTTCTTCGGATTCCTCGGTTTCTTGAACTTTATCTTCATCAACTTCTTCTTCCACTTTTTCTTTTTTCCTGAAAGAACCCATTACAGAGTCTAGCAAAGATTTTTTCTGCTCCTCTTTTCTCTTTGAGAGGTCTTCGTACTCCTTCTTCAGCCTTTTCGGCATTTTTTCTGGTTTCTTTTCCTCTCTTTGATCCAATTTTTGAACAGTCTTAGACTCTTTTTGTTTTCTAAATGCGTTATAATTTCTTTTAAGGAGCACTCCATCTTCTTTATCCTGTGTGGTGAGGTATATAGTAGGATTAGAAGTTAAAGCCGTGTTATCGACTTTAAAAGCTATTTTTTTGGTTTCTTCAGGTTCTATATCAACATATTTTAGCCCCACATAATTCGTCTCTAGGTATAACTTGATGAACTCGTATTTTTTCTTGCCCGATATGTTGGATATCTTGAATTCCAGCCTCGATTTCGTCTGTTCCTCCAACGTTCTGAAAGCATCAAGTTTGAGGTCTTTGGTCAAATATTTCACCTGTGTACATTTTGTTTGTTCTATTCGTTTTTATTGTTTTGATTTTTTCTTTTGGATAATGTCTGCATAAGTTTTATTATCTGTCTTGTTGCTTTTGCAGGAGCCTTGAAAAAGTTCGATAACGTTAAATTACGTCTTATACCTCTATCTAATTCCTCTTCAAGTTCTTCGATCTCACTTCTTAGCTCTAAAACTTCATTCTGCCGTCCTTTCATTATGTTCATGAATGTTTCTCTGTCGATTTTTCTGTTAAAGTACTGTTTCTCGGCCTTTTTTCTAGCGTCCACGGCGTGATCGAGTTTTTCCTGAGTGTTGATATATTCTGATTTAAGCCTGAAATAAGGTATTAAAACCATTGTTACTAAGAAAAACGCTGCATAAATAACCAAAAACATCAACATCCATTTATCCCAGTTTTCTCTTATATTGTACTCGAGATCCTTTGCTGTTATCTTTGTCTCCAGTTCGTTCCTAAGTGTGTTGGCATTGTCGACAGTTCGAGACAGACCTATTTCGTCGTTGTTTTCAATGGCTTCATTCGCAGATTCAAGTTTTTCTTCAAACTTTCTGAAATGTTCAAAAAGTTCTTCTGTATCTATCCCTGCTGCTCTGTATTGTTCAAGGGTTTCAGAAATATTTTTCTTACGTCTTTCCAGATCCTCTAAGTGAGATATTGCCGGTCTTTTTGCTACTATTAGTGTCACAGTGGTTTCTCTTGTGAGTCCATCACCAGTAATAAATGTTATATGTATGTTGTGGACTCCCTCTTCGGTTTTGAGAGGTATATCCGCTACTAACTCATGGCTGATTTGTTCGCCTTCTTCTATGGTTGTTTCTGTAATTTTTTCATTATTTCTTTCCACCCACGTGTCACAGCAATCCGATTCCGTAATTACCTCCATGTAAATCGTATCAGTACCATTATTGTAGACTGAGAAAGTACCACTACCATCTTCTCCCTGTTGTATAGGACCTATTTGATTCATCAGAGAAATTTCAAAGTCTTCTATATCCGATTCTTCAAGAATGAATGTTATGGTCTCGGTCTCAACGGTGTCTTCTGTTTCACAGAACACATCGTAGTGGTATTCGCCAGGACTGTCCAAAGAAACCATTGACGTATGCAGTATGCCGTCTTCAGTTTCCATCTGAAAACCTTCCGTGTAATTGTTTTCTTTCAGATCCTTTCCATACCAACATTCGGAGCCCTGATCCGTTTCGACCGTGATATTGACTTCATCAATATGGCTGGGAACTGTAAAATCAGGTGAAAGTTGTTCTATTTCAAGGGATGGAGGTGCTGAAGGAGCAGCTCCATTGCCATTAGTTTCGGGTATGTCCTCAGGTTCTCCAGAATAAATATAAAGTCCTTCAAGTACCGAATTACCGTTTAGGTCGCTTCCACGAATAGTGATAGGACTGCTATCGACAAGCTCGCTAAATGTTGTATGGTAAACACCAGGATAGCCTGAAACAGGTACAAGTCTGCTGTTTGTTTCAACACAGTTTATACATTCTGCACTATAATAACCCTGAGTGACAGGTTCTCCTCTCTTGTTTGTTATGTAGGCCTGAAGATAAACTTCTTCTCCCTCCTCAATGTACTCTTCATGTTCTGGAGATATAACATCTATCTCCAAATTATTAGATACCTCGAATTTTTCCGAGGAAAAACCATGATTTCCTCCCTTTGAAACGTTCACATACAGTTTATACCCCGCTGTTTCTTCATTTGATGGAGGAGCATCTTCATCTAGGTAGTAAGTAAGGGTGTCAGTGACCTGGTTTTCCGCCAGTGTTATGTTTTCCTCTGAATCGTTCAATATGACTGTTGCCTCAAAATCTTCGACTTTTCTTTCATTAACATCTTTAACATCGATTTCTATTAATACCTCTTCATCCTTCATATATATTTCATGATCTGTTTCTATACCTACATCATATCTTTCTGTCACGTTAAAAGAATTTGAGATCTTCATGTCCTCGTTTCCAGTATAATCTTCTGCCGTCACCGTGTAGCTATAAACACCTGTTTTAGTCGTGTTAATAAAATCGTGTCTGTAAATATCTCTTTTAATTAACTCCATGTCCTCTTGATCTTCCTGATATCCGTCAGGATGCTCTACCACTATCTCAACGATTTTCAAAGAGCCGCTATCTGAGATATTAGCAAATATGTTGACTTCATCCCCTTTGTTGACCTCTTTCGGTTTTTCTTCAAATTGTTTAATATCGGGAGAATCATAATCCTCTTCTGTGATCAACACTGATGCTTCATGACTTTCTTCATAATCTCCTGATTCTATTTTAAATTCCAAGGAGCTTTCGCCCATGGATAAGGGTTCAACTTCATAACTTACAAGATCAAAACCTTTCTCATAAGTTATTTCTCCAATATATTTCTCTGGATCTCCGTGAACTTCTATCAGTTCGTCGCTTTCAATAAAGGTAGTGACATTTTCAAGATCTCCTTTGACTGCATCGATCCTCCAAGTTAAGTTGATACTCTCCTCTATATGTTCCTTTGGTAGCACTATATGAGTTGAATTTCCTGTTGCGCGTTCTGTATATAAAGAACCATAAAAAACAGAGAAGTTTGATTGTTCATATATCACTGGACCTGCATTTAAAGATGCGTTTATATCATACCGACCAGACATTACAGTATCCTGAAACACAACATCGTAATCGTGTTTTCCGTCTTTATTTTCCTCCATTTCAAGCAAAACGTTTTCTTCTCTGGGCCGAGAGATATTAGCAATTATTTCTTCGATACCTGCGGCAGCACCCGAAACATTAGCTCCTATCAACACTTCATCCTCGACCGTTAGATTTTCAGGGTAAGAGGTCACATTGAACTCCAAATCCACCGCCCGGAAAGTCTTGTTCATCTCCTCTTTTTTGGTATTGCCTGCATGATCCGTTATGTAAACGTTTTTTATACTGTAAACGCCTGTATGAGGAATGTTATTATAATCGTGCCTCCAGTAACTCAACACGTCTAAATCCTCGTATCTTTCCGTCAACTGTTCTCCTATAGTAACGTTTTCAGTTTCGCCTTCAGGGTTTTTAACCAATGCTTTTATCTCTTCTATACCATCATCGATGTTAAGATTTTTGTTGTCCCTTACAAGGATGTCCCCGAACCTTATGGAAGTATTTACAATGGTGATGTTTGTTTCAAGATCGAAGAAATCTAGCCAGGGCTTTTCGGTGTCCTCTATTATCAGAGTTTTTTCCTCATCCTTTTGATAATTTCTTGTCTTATCCATGGCCTCTGCCAGAATTTGTAGTTCCCCTGCCTCCGTTATATTTTCGGTAAACGATACATTGACGCTTTCTCCCGATTCAAGGTATTTCTCGGAATAAAAAATATAAAAAGTCTCATCGTCCAGAAAATTAAGCCGTATATCAGTGTCTATGTTACCTGAATGAATCTCATCGTCTTTATTATTAAGCTCTATACTGATTTCCTTTTCTTCTCCCTGCTTTCCTTCACACAGTGTTTCCCCATTACAGTAAATTTCTACTATTTCCAAACTTGGTGCAAGAGTTGTTGTAGTTGAGGTTTCGAGGTTGCCCGCTTTTTTGGAACTCCATGTATGAATCTCGTTCTGTACCGGTGTAGGACCTACAACTTCAGAAGTTATTTTTATGTTTTCTCCCTGTCCCTCTCCTTTAGCCCTTAATTTTCCTTCAGAACTATTGAAATAAGTTATGCTGCAACCTTCATCATCCTCTTCCAAGTAACATTCATAATCTGTTAAGTTATCGTATAAAAGTTCTTTCTGATCTGTTTCAGGGTTAATATAACTGGGAACATATACAGTGATTTCAGGGTCTTCAAGAGTCCGGTTCAAGTTGTTTATAATATTTATATGATTTTCATGACCTGCGTGGGTCTTTTTGTCCTCGCCCAAAAATGTTTTTATCGTATGGTTGACGACTTCGACTTTTTTGCCTACTTCTTTAACCTCCTGATTCCCCACGAGATCGGTGGAATAAACTTTCAAAATATTATACGTGCCTGTTCTTTCTGTTTGATTGTAATCTGTTATCCAGGTTCCCTGCTCTCTATCTCCATCTTTTAACTCCATCGAAACGTTATTTTTGGTTTCAGGATTCTCTATTGTGACTAAAACTTCTTCAACTCTTGTAGAATCCTCAACTAGAGAACTAAATTCGAATTGTTGATTTCTGTATATTTTTTTCTCTTCTTCAGGATCGTTCAGTATATGTATCTCGTGTTCACTACTTTTTGGAGGACTATCATCGATTCTTAACTGATCAGTGGATCTTTTTTCCTCATAACCCACCGAGTTATTTGCTTCAACGGTTATGGAAACATTTTGAGGTTCTAGTTCAGGATTTCCGAAATCTTCAGCTATATTGATATTTACGCCGTAGAGATCATTTTCAAGGTTTTCCATTTTCTTTGATCCTATTGTTTCGCTGTTTTTATCCTCTAAAATCATCTTAACAGTGTCTATCTCAGAATATTCGTGGAAAACATCAGCTGAAACCTTTATATCGTGGTCGGATCTTGCAAAAGACCTGTTTGTCTGTATTTCTCCTATTTCCGGGGGAGACTCTATGAGAATAAACGAGTATTCTTTTTCCTCAACATTACCGAGTTTGTCTTCTACCCTTATTTTAATCTCTCTTTCTCCTTCTTCCATCTCATTCCAGTAAGGGTAGAATGATTCGTTAACCTCGAAGTTTTTCCAATCATCAAGTCCTTCATGGTAATAATAACCTATTTCCCTGCCGTTATTTTCTTTTATTCCTACTCCTGTATCCCAAGAAACTATCTTGATATTTTCAGACTCCATGTCGATTTCTTTTCCTTCCTCCGGATATTCAAGTAGAACTTCAGGAGAACGACCATCAACGAAGAAAAGGTATTTTTCGGTTTTAGCATTAGGTTCAGGATACGTTACAAAATCCTTTAAAGTAAAGTTTAGCCATCTGTATCCCTCTTCATCATCTTCCCAGTCAATATGGTTGAAGCTATCGTTAACCTCAAAGTTTTCCACGCCATAAGGATAGGGTCGCTCGTAAAAACTTTGTTTTATTCCTGTTATCTCATCATAAGCATCTATCAAAAACCCGGTTTCGGGCCTGATGGCTGTGTTGTTCAAGAAAGCTTTGTCCTTATCAAATCGTATGTCTTCTACCACAGGACTTGTGTCGTCAACTACAAACTCAAAAAACAAGGTATTAATGTTCCCTGCGTTGTCAGTCAGGACTATCTCCAGTTCATTTTCTCCTTCATCCCAGCCAGGATTAAACTTTTCACCGCTTTCAAGCGGAAAATCATTCGAACCGTTGAAATAAAACGTTTGTGAACTGTCGACACCGCTTAAACCGTCTTCGAAAAAAACCTCAAAATTTGTTTCTGAAGTGATGTTTGAACGATTTACTACTGAAATAGATTCGAACTCAGGAGGCGTACGATCTATATTGAAATCGATACTTTCTAACGTTTCTAATCCTGTATAGGAAAAAGCTTTGACTTCTACATTACATGCATCCTCTCCTTCAGATAAGCATTCCACATTCAAAGAACTCATATTCTCTTCAATTTGTATTTCTTCCCACCCTCCTTGTTGACCGCCGTCTGAAACCCTGTATTCTGCTTTTTGATCCTCTATAAACCTCTGATCATCGAATTCTAGTTCAACATTGAATTCTTCATTGTACCACTTGCTGTCATCCGGACCGATGAAAGAGATTATTGGAGGCGTGTTGTCAATTTTGAATTTCATTTGTTCACTTTCAACGTTTCCAGCAAGATCTTCCACCTCTAATTTTAAACCGCAATCTGGTTCAACACTGTCCCCACATACTTTTCTAGTGTCAAAATCAAATTCTGTTGTGCCTGAAACATCCGGACATCCAAATAATTCGGGCTCGGAGCTCCATTCCTCCATGCTTTTGTTTTTGTAGAAGTAACGACACTCCCTCAATCCGTACGAATCACTTATTTCAGATTCTATATTTATGTTCTCTTTTTGCCATGTTTCGTTACCGGGATCTGTTATTATTAGTTCAGGGGATTCTGTGTCTATCACAAATATTTTTTCGTTCGACCTCATCTCTTGATCCATCTCTTCATCATCAGGATCGTCATAGGCCTCAGTTTCTATTAAATATTCGCCATCAGAAAGTTCATGATCGCTACCGGAATTTTCAGGACCTATATCAATTTCAAATTCGTGGTAACTGTTTTCAGTTTCTACTGTTTCACTGTAAATTTCTTGGGAATCTGACTGGTTTATTATCCTGTAAGTATGGTTCTTTAAATCAATATCTCCAGGTCTTTCCGCTACAACTGACGCTTCAAATGTTTCGCTGTGATGTATTTTATCTGGAAAATAGTCTATGGATAAAGTTGGAGCCATATTGTCCACGGAGAACTCAATGAATTTTTCTTTGGCGTGGCCGATTTTGTCTTCAGCGGTTACGTTGAACACCAAATCGTGTATTTCAACTTCATCGTATTCTTCGGTGTCCAATTCAAACAGCCATTCACCGTTTTCGGTTTCAGTCCATCCGTCTTTTTCTGAACTATTGAGAACTATTATATCTTCCTCTGAAGTTTTATTATAAACCGTATATTCTATATTATCCAGTCCTGAACCCTCGTCAAATGCATCCACCAGAAAATCAACCTTTCCACCTACAAAAGAATCGTTGTCAGGATTGTTAATCAAAACTTCAGGGGGTTCCTTATCTATTTTAATTGGATCCGAGAAATTTATCTCTTCGATGTGTCCAACAGAATCGTTTGCACGATATCCGATATATTTTTCACAGGTCTCTCCTTCTTCACAGTTTGTTTCCAAATTTTCTAAATAATCAAAGGGCTCAACATTCTTGTTGTCTTCACAAAGAATTTCTGAAGGCTCTTCTATGATGCAGTACTCTATAAAATCCACATTATCCTCTATGTTGTCCTGAGCTTCCAGATCAAATGAGACATCAGAATCGGTCCATCCCCATCCATAAGAAGTTTGTAACGTTGTTTCTGGAGCTTTGTTGTCCACAACATATCTATAAATTTCTGTGACATTGTTACCTAGATTGTCAGCTAGAAATATTTCTAAGTGAGTTTTCCAGTCATCTTTATCTTGTTCATACCATTCAGGTTCATATATCTCTGTTGTTTCGCGTTCACCGACAGACACCTCTGTTTCATGGGATCCATTGTAGAAAGTTATTTTATCTATGCCTGAACCCTCCTGCGGAACATCTTCAAATTCGAACTCCAGAGAGGGATCAGGGCCAACAAGAGCATCTATCTCTTCACCATCGTATTCCTGACCTGGAAACTCTTCCTCTCCAATATTTGAATCAGTTATCTCTGGAGGTTCGTTGTCCGAGAAAAAACCGAGATCAATGTGCCGGGTATTTCCAACCGAGTCGTTTATATAGAGATTTAACGTGTTTTCCCCATCAACCCATTCAGGACTTATCTCCACGGTGTTTTCTAAACTAATCGCTGAACTGTTTTGAGAGGAATCAATGTTAAAAACGAGTTTATCCTCTCCTGAACCGCTTATGGATGTCTCTCCAAGATCAGGGTCTTTCGCATCAATTTCAAGATCAGTATCTTCTGTAACGTATGTTGTTTCACCTTTCTCATAATACAAGCTTGGAATAACCTCTTCAATTAGTGGAGGAGTTGTATCAAGGTATCGGCCCTTCTCTAAGATTTTTTCGTTCCCGGCAGTATCATTAATGAACAATTTTAGTTGGTTCAGGCCTTCATCCTCCCAGCCAGGATGTAAGGACTCTGTAAAACTTTTTCCAAGGGTTTCTGATTCGTTCAGTATCCATTCTTTTCCATTGTAAACGCCTAATTGTGATAGATCTGAGATTTCCGACTCTATTTCTATAAAGGCGTTCCCTGATTCGTTCAGGTAATTTTCACCGGAGAAGCTCAAGTTGACTTCAGGATCGAGGGAATCTGTATTGTACTCCAAAATAATCGAGTCTTTGTTACCTACTTTATCAACAGCTTCGATCTCTATGCTGTGCCATATATACTCTGTTCCCTCATCATCCCATTCAGAAAACATTGAAGGTTCAAAACTTTCATTAGCTATTATTTCTTCTGTTTCTCCTCCCAGTTTTGCTTTAACTGTTTCTATATCTGCGAAACCAGCTTTATCTATAAACACGGATAATTCCTGTTCCGGAGACAGGTAAGACATGTTCACCGGTAACTCTTCTAAAAATACGGGAGGAGAATCATCAATATAGTAAATAAAAGTATTCTCCACTACATGACCCACAGAATCATTGAACCAGACCTTCAGTTCGTTTTCTCCTTCCTCGCTCCATCCAGGGTCTATGCCACTATTTTCCGAGTAGTCAAAACTAAATTCATCGTCTTGTATATCTGAAACGTTTTCTATCCAGCTCTCTCCGTTGTGGATTCCTATATGGGACAGGTTGGTGTTACTCTCCTTGATTGTTATATTGATTAGACCCTCTCCATTTGCCGTGAAACCATCGGAAGAATGAACTGTTTCATTACCCGGCTCCACGAATTCTATGTAAGGGTCTTCTGCATCAACGAAAAAGTCAAGAACAACTTTTAATGTATTCTCAAGTCTATCCCATATCCATGCGGTTATACTTTTTTCCCCTGACTCCTGAAACTCTTCGCCTTCAGGGCGGAATAAAGTGTTCAGCTGAAAAGTCATGTTACTTTCTTCTTCACTGTAAAGATAGGGGAAACCGGTTTCTTCTATACCTGAGACTATTGAACTTTCTGAATCAGGGTCATAAGCATCCAGAAGTAAAAACTGAGATTCATTTATGTATGAACGGTTTTCAGGTATGTTTTCTTCTAACTTAGGAGGAGTTGTATCCAGAATTATTGAAGCTTTGATATCGTTTCCTTCTATTGTTTCGTCCTGTATGTTCCTGGAAAATGTGGATAATTCAGCATATATTTCTTTTTTACCGTCATCGGTTCCGCATCCATAATCTGTTATGTTTACAGGAACAGCTGTCTCGGTTACACCGTGTTTGTTTCTGAAATCTTCATCAAATGTTTTCCAGCCCGACCACTTACCGTTTCCGGGCTGACAACTGAAACGTATCATGTCCGGCATGTTTTCTTCTAACTGGCTGATTTCAAGAGAAAAATTATTTATTTCCTTGTTCGTGAAAACATCTCCGTTTATCTCCGAACCATGTATGTTTATATCTTCACTTTCAGGCCCTATAGGAGGCTCCAAAGCAGCTGTTATCCAGGTCTTATCAAAGTTACTCCATCTTTGATGGTTTGTGCTGTATCTACATTGTATCCCGTATGTGAAGTTCGTTCCATCAGGATCTTCGATATCGTACCTTACATCAGTGGCGTTGAAGCCTTTGAATTCAACTTTTTCTTTTGAGCTGTTGAACTCTCCGTCCACGGGATTTAATCTTATCCCATCGTCCAGTACGACATTGTCCACGACCCATGTGTCGCCTTCGTCAGGAACTTCAATTTTTCCTTCCCCTGCGACACCGGTTTCTTCATAGCTGTCGTCCGTACTCATAGGGTTGAACCTAAGCTTTGTCGACTCATGAACAGCATCTTCAGGAAGTTTGATATCGAAATCCAGCCATTCACCTCTCTCAGCATTTATCTCGGAAGCTCCATGGACTTTTAATTGCTGCCAATCGTCGTTTTCATCAATATATTCTACCAGCAACTCATCTTCAGAAACATCATCATGTTCTTCCTCCGAATTAGGAGCGTAGCACTCATTGCTTTCATCTCCTGTGGGGAGATAGACGCTGTAGCTGAAAGTGATGTTTCTGTTTTCTTTTTGATGAGAAAGATCAGTTGGTGGTGTCTCAACTTCATAATCTGATTCACGGTTTCCACCGTAAAGGTGAAGGCTCTTCTCACCTTCTCGAACACTACATTCATTGGAAATTTCGGGGTAGTCTTCATCACCTGTTATACCGGTTGCACCCCATGAAGACATCTCTTCTATGCTTTCTTTCTTCTCAAAACCTGTTTCGATTGATGGACCGAGTTCTTCACCCTCAGGAACATAAAAAAACCTGGCGTCTATTACGTTGTGCTTGTCTCCATCAGGAGTTTTCTGCTTCGCCTCGCAAACTGCATGGATATCTATGGTTGAATTCGTGTACTGATCGTAAACGTTTCCCTTTACATCTACGATACCTCCTTCTGAGTCTTTAACTGACATGTCTTTAGTCCTGGTCCCGAGAAGAAAATTGACGATGTTATCCATCAAGTTTTTTCTCGTCTCTTCAGTCTCTATGGCCTCAAAACCCTCGGACATGTAAACTGTTTTGTATCTAGGTCTTTCGTTGTGCGTTAAAAGACCGACCAAAAACTCGTCATCACCGTGATAGCCTGTGTAGTATCCATCTCCTGTTTCATTATGTGGCAGCAAAGTTGTCTGGTCGTTCAATATGTTTTGGCAGATATTTTTTTCCTGGAATTCTTCCAGTTCACAGATATGGGATATGAAAACTCTGTCCAGTTTTGAGGACAGAGAACTGTTGACGTTGTACTCAGTGTCTTCTCCCTCCGCAACTGTTCTTCTATCCCAGTGACCTATATTTCTCATAACTATGTCCGACTCATCTTCAATATCTTCAGGAACTAGTATCGCAGTTTCTTTCTCTAATTCATTTGAGTAGTCCATTGTCTGTCCTGTGAGAAAGAGCCTACCATTTTTTTCGTTCAGATAAGTTTTGATCTCTTCCAGTTCCTCCGATGATAGGGTGTCGCATGCACCGCAGTCGAAGTCATCAGTCTCTTCCGCTATCTCGGAAGCGATCTCATCAGAAAGCCTGTACCATACTACGAGATCGTATTTCGACATTTTTTCCGCATCAGGACCTTCAACTTCTTCTGTGGTGTTATAACTTTCAATAGTAACATTTGGAATGATTTCAAGGCTTTCAAGGTATTTTGAATAGAGCTTTCTGTCTGTTTCGCTTCCCACTTCGAAATCTCGATACTCGAACTCCTCACCCTCATCATAAATTGTGTGGCCATCATTTACCAGCAAGATATCTATTTCGGAATAACCTGTATTTTCAGACACCTGACCGCTCACTGTTACTACTGTAGAGATTAAAAAAACCAGGGATAGAAGCAGGGCTGTCTTGAACTGTTTCTGCATACTCCTAAATTGCTCTTTACTGAATTAAAAGTTTGTCTTTCAAGTTATCTGAATCTTAAATTAATTTAATAAATATGGAATTCAATAACAATTTTGTATGGTTGAAAGAGTTGAAACCGGCATACACGGTCTTGATGATATTATAGAGGGAGGTTTCCCTAAAACATCTGTTACACTAGTATCTGGAGGTCCAGGAACGGGCAAAACCCTTTTCTGTAGCCAATTTCT
>JALDAH010000070.1 GCA_022729275.1 Candidatus Nanoanaerosalina archaeon | reverse complement strand
GAAAACCTGAACCAATTTCTGACATAGTATTGATAAATTCCTTTACCTCTTCCGTGTCCAGTCTGTCTTCGTAGTTTTCCTCTGTAGCTCCGCAGTGCTCGCAGTTAAGATTACATTCTCTTGTGCTGTCCCAGGTCACCATATCGGGTGAGGGGATCTTTTTCTCTTTCTGGTATTTTTTCTCTATCTTTCTCCTGTAGTACCTGGTTAAATATTTCTCCAGTGTGTAGACAATTCCCATGCTGCAAACCTTCTAGTTCATCTGCTCTGGCGGGGCATAGACCGTGGCGGTCATAGCATCATAAAGTGTTATGTATAATAATAACCCTATCACTACAGCTGTTAGAGCAAGCCCGATAATCAGCCATTTCTTATCCCTTGTTTCCTTGTACCTGTAGATCGAGTAGATACCTCCTGCGATAAAAATGAGAACAAAAACAATAGCGATTATCAAATTGATTTCCATATATTTATTTAATTATTTTATCTCATATAAAAGTTCGGAGAAAAAGGTGGTAAAACCTTGGAATAAAGAAGTTCTCCACAGGTTTCTGGCTTTAATCTGTTACCGCTAGGTCCATCAAAAAACTATCTAAATCATTTAGTATTCACAAAAAACACCATCTTTTTTATATTTTTCGATATGTTCTTATATATACTGGTATAATATTACATATCCAGTAAATCGTGCATATAATATGATGTGTTACTTTTATAACCGTAGTTCTCCTAATTCTTTATATGTCCAAAAAGAGTTCTAGCAGCCTTGTAAAAGATGTACTGGGTTATTTGAAAAGAGTTGAAAGACCCTGTTCGATCAAAGAAATCTCCGAAGGTACTGATACCGATAGGAAATCCGTACGGAAATATCTGAACGAGCTTGTTGAGACAGGTCTTTTGGAGATGGAAAAGCAGGGTAGAAAGAAGCTTTACTATATACAGGATTACAGAACTAGCAACACCTATTTCAATCTTCCTCTAGATGAAGAGCAGCGTAAAAAAGTTGAAACAGTTTTTGGTTATATACAGGAGCAGTACATGGAGAAAAATGATGAAAAAGTCTCCAAGGCAAAGGCACAGAAGATTTTAGTGGGAGCAATGAAAGAGTCAGATTCAAGGTTTATACCTTTCGGCAGATACAGGTATGGACTTATTTCCGTTGCGAGTTTTGAATCCGGGAAGAATTATCATTTTGAACGTGAATCTATACCTGAGTGGGAAGAGTTTAGAGAGATTGTTGATAGGAAGATAGAAAAATACAGCGGCCTTAGTTTCAACGAAGTTTTAGAAGAACAGTACAGGAACTGGGATATGGATCTACACCTGTCCAAACAGAGGCTCATACACATAATATTGGATACTAGTTGTGAAAAGGAAGAATTTATCAAAGAGCTGTATAATTTCGTTTATAATTCTCCAGAGATGGATGATGAAGCCGAAGACATCCTCATGGATTTTG
This sequence comes from Candidatus Nanoanaerosalina archaeon, assembly GCA_022729275.1. Taxonomy (GTDB): domain Archaea; phylum Nanohalarchaeota; class Nanosalinia; order Nanosalinales; family Nanoanaerosalinaceae; genus Nanoanaerosalina. The sequence goes on along the minus strand of JALDAH010000070.1, from coordinate 1,252 downwards.
TTTCTGTGGCTCCAAAGCTTAAACCAAACACTGAAAAAAAGAGTATTCTTCTTGACTGTTTCAAAGAAGTCTGGAACATGATATCTGTATATGTTTTACAAGAAGATCTTGGAGAGTTTTATTCAGATAAATTGCTGGATACAAGACTTAGGGGAAGAAAGGAGAATGCAAAAGAAGACGCTGAAGAGGTCTTGACCATGCTTTTTGACGAAGTGGAGTACCAGGAACCAGACAAGAAGTTCAAAAAACACCAGGGAGCAGGTAAAGAACTCTCCGAGGAAGAAAAAAAGGAAAGAGAAAAAGAGCTCGAGGAAATGGATGGTTCAGAAATGGCCGGGAAGCTTGGGCTGGACGGCTGACAAAATTCTGAAGTCTTCAATGTTTCTGGTTGCTATGTAGTCCGCATCTGATTTTTCAGCTAAAATACCGTGGAGAAAATCCTGCCAGTGACCTGATTTTTCCCTGGCTTTCTTGATATCTTCTTCATTGTAACCGCATCTCTCTACCTTGTGTTCTATATCTGATAAAAACTCTTTAAGCCTCTTTTCATCCAAGTTTCTATACAATTCTTCTAGGGTCCAGTCAGAAATTATTATCCGGAATTCGCATCCGGAGGCACGGGAGAAAAAACTCATGGCGGGTGTTCCGATATCCCTACCTGATTTATTTTTTCTGTCTAAAAGAGCATCCATAAAGATGCAGGTGTCGACGTAAACCCTTTCCATTCAGATACCTGTTACAAAAAATGTTGAACGAAGTTTAAAAACATCCTTGGAGTTTTCAGTTGTTATAGATGAATAAAATCGTTTTGTGAAAAAAGTATAACACTGTTATAAACTTAGGTCAAAAACATATAAGTATATTTACCACCTATTTATAACAAATGGTTTTGTCGTACATGAAGGATGTGAAAAAAATGGTTTTCGGACCCAAGAAAGATGAAGAAGAAAATAAAGAACCCGGTATCTCTTACAACAACGATCCCTGTGTCGTGATGGAGAGGGAGTTCGGGAACGGAAAGTTTTTATCCGAGATCGAAGATGTTCTGGACAATTATTATGAAAACATAGATACAGGACCGCTGACAGACAATTTTAGGAGCGGTGACAGACCTGTCTACAGTATAGACCACGAGGGCAACAAAATACCCAAAGAGATAAAGTACGAGATGGACGGAACCGTTCTAACAATCTCCCACAAAAACTCCAGTCACAAAAACGAGGTGGAGATAACAGTCGAATCGATGAAAGAG
>JALDAH010000003.1 GCA_022729275.1 Candidatus Nanoanaerosalina archaeon | reverse complement strand
GGTCAAAGATGTAGAAAAAGCTAAAAAAGACCTAAAAGACAAAATCAACAACCAACTAAAAGATACCAGAACTAAATACGAAAAACAGGTCAAAGATGTAGAAAAAGCTAAAAAAGACCTAAAAGACAAAATCAACAACCATCTAGAAGATATCAGAGATATGTACGACAAACTGATGGATAGAGAAGATGTGGTCAAGGATAAGGAAGAAGCAAGGATAAAAAAGATAGAGCAGCTTGATAACAGGATAGAAGATATAGAGAAAAACGTTCTTGAAAAGACCTCAAAAGCAACAACAGAAGTTGAAAATATAGAGGAACAGATGGAGAGAACTACGGAAAAGTTGTCTGAGAACACCCATAAAACAATAAACAATGAGGATAAACTAGTACAGTTAACACAGAGGCTTGAAGAATTAACAGAAGAACTAAAAGATAACCGTGAGACGGTGAAAGAGATGGAAGAAAAGATAAAAGAGTATGAAAAGACCTCTCCAACTGTTGTAGATTAAAAATAAAAAAATAGAAGAGAAGGGAGATTATTCCTCTTTCTCATCAACGAATTTCTTTCGAAGCTTTTCTGCCTCCTCGAAGATGTGTATTTGAATAATGGAATTCAAAAGCACAGCACCTGTGAGAAGTATTACAAGTATATTAAGCACAATATACTCCATGCTAATCTTTTCTCCAATACCAGAAAGGATTACAAATAACACAACGGTCAGAATAGCTACTGCTAGTGTTATATAACCTTTCAGCATCTTTAGACCTAACATTTTAGTACTACCTAAAAAAAAGTTTGTTTGTTCAGTATTTAAAATTAATCAGCGCTGGGAGAATATATGTTGGGATAGCTCAGTCCAAAAAACTGAGCTCCAACGATTTTTCTTCCACTTCATCCTCTAGATGGTCGATAAACTCTGATATCTCAACATCTCTAGCTTCTCTCTCATTTCTGTCACGAACTGAAACTGTTCCAGAACCCTTCTCATTATCCCCTACTATAAGCATGTAGGGAACCCTGTCGTCATGAGAGGCCTGAATTTTCTTGCCTAAAGTCCATGACCTTTCCTCTATCTCTACCCTGAAACCTGAGATCTCCTCCTTCACTTTCTCAGCATAACCTATGTATTCATCACTGACAGGTAGAATCCTGACCTGTTCAGGTGCCAGCCATGCAGGAAAGTTTCCTCCAAAATGTTCGATCAGCACACCTAGAAATCTGTCATAGCTTCCCAATAGAGCTCTATGGATCATCACACATCTGTGGTCTTCGTTGTCCTCGCCCTTGTAGTTCAGATCAAACGCTTCAGGCATGTTAAAATCAAGCTGGATTGTTGGTCCGTCCCATTCTCTTCCAAGTGCATCGATCATAGCAAAATCGATTTTCGGGCCGTAAAAAGCAGCGTCTTCAGGTTCTAATTCCCATTCAACTTTAGTTTCCTCTAGGACTTCTTCCAACAGACTCTCTGATTTATCCCATATCTCATCACTTCCCATGTATCTATCAGGATTTTTGGTTGCGAGTTTAATGGAAAAATCCATTCCCATAGTCTTCATGATTTCTACTGCGGATTCTAAAAGGTTTGAAACCTCTTCTTTTATCTGATCAGGCCTTACAAATAGATGTGCATCATCCTGTGTGAATCCCCAAAGCCTGAAAAGGCCTGAGAGCTCTCCTTTCTGTTCTCTACGGTACACTGTTCCGTCTTCAGCATAACGTATAGGCAGATCTCTGTAACTTCTTGACTGATTTTTGTAGATAAGGCAGTGCCCGGGACAGTTCATGGGTTTCATACCATACTCTTCATCGTCCACATCCATCAAAAACATGTCCTCCCTGTAGTTTTCGTAGTGACCTGACTTCTTCCAAAGTTCTGTTCTGTAAACATGAGGAGTCTGTACAGATACGTGATCAAGCCTGTCGTTTATCTCGTGCATGTACGACTGCAACTGGTTGATTATTTTTTTTCCATTTGGACCGAAGAGAGGAAGTCCTGAACCAGCGATCTCGTTTATCTGAAATATTCCCATCTCCTTGCCAATCTTGCGATGATCTCTCTTCTTTGCTTTTCTCATCTTTTCCAGAAATTCTTCTAATTCTTTTTCTTTCGTGAAAGCAGTTCCATATATCCTTGTATGCATCTCGTTGGATTCTTCTCCTCTCCAGTATGCTCCTGAGATTTCCAAAAGCTTGAATGATTTAACTTCTCCTGTCGATTTGACATGAGGTCCCCTACAAAGATCTATAAAATCGCCGTGCTTGTAAAAAGTTATATCTCCACCCTCTGAATCAATTTCTTTCAGAAGCTCCATCTTAAAGGGCTGATCGGACAGTATCTCTTCTGCTTCTTCGAGGCTTTTTTCAACTCTCTCAATTTCAAAGTCTTTTTCGATTATAGAAATCATCTCATCCTTTATAGCCTCGAAATCGCTCTTTTCCACGTCAAGATCTCCAAAATCATAGTAAAATCGTTCATTGTCCGCCCATTTGCCCATACCAAGTTTCACATCTCCAAAAACTTTCTGAACAGCATGAGCTAATATGTGGGATGCTGTGTGTCTTAAAACCTTTATGTAGTCTTCAGAATCCTCTGTTACTATCTCTATAACAGCGTCAGAATATATCTCTTGTTCCTTTGCAACAAGTTCTCCATCAAGCTTTCCAGCAATACAAGCATCTCCAAGGCCTGTACCTATACTGTAAGCTACTTCTTCTACTGTTATTCCTTGTTTAAATTCGTTTTTTGATCCATCAGGAAACTCTAGTTCGATATTGTTCATATTAAAACCTCCATAACTTTCACTTCTAGAATTATTTCAGAAAAGAAATTGAGAAAACTGTTTGGAAAAGAACTACTTGGATAACCGAAGTGTAAGATATCCACCCTTCATTGCCTAAAGATTTACAGAACAATACTTAAAAAGGTTTTGAGATTGTTTCTTTCAGGTCCACACACCGAGCCTAAAAAACTTATTGGTGCGGTTACCCCTTGAATCGGTTATGGTAACAGGGTACTCGAGAACAAAAACGTCTTGACCTGATGGGATGTTTCCTCCCTTCGAAAAAACATCTTCAACCGTTATATTGTATCCCATCTCCACGATTCCAAGGCTCTGCCCGAATGTCTCGTAGTCCATCTCTCCCAGTTCTTTGATCTTAGTATCAGAAAGTGTTGACGACTTCCTGGAAACCGACAGTTTTTCATGAGAATGGTCGAAAAAAACCTGTTTCATACCCTCAAATTCTTGGGAATCTCCCGCATAAAACAGAGAATCATCTGAACCCATGTTGATTTCGATCATTATATTATCTCCGGATCCGTATGCCTCTATATCCATGGATCCGCTCAAAAAGTAAAAATTTTCAACCTGTCCCGTGAGGTTGAAAAAATCCGCGTGACCTGAAAAGGATTCTCCTCCTGAGAAATCCACCGATTCTGTCTCTCCCGTGATATTGCCAAAAACTGCTTCTTCATATGAATCAGAGAAATTGATATTCGCATCATCGTTTCCATGGACCTTGACTATACTCGAACCTCCAAAAAACCTTAAAGATAAATCGCCATATTCGAAGTACTCCCTCAAATTTCCTGAAAAAAGATCTGGTTTACCACCTCCATCTATATCCATATAATTTATCAGAGCATCATCAGAAAGATTGTAGCTCTCGATGCCATCATCACCAACGGATGCCTCAAGACCAACATCGTTCCATACATTGTGATCATCATCGGAGAATATCTTTTCCTCTGTTTCTTGATCGCCCAGGTTCTTATCCTCTGTGTAAATCAGTTCGTAGTCCTGGGAGAGATCTGCAAGGAAAACCGTCTGGTTGAGCTCATTGTAAAAATCTGCTGATATGTTGTCCCCGTTCTCAAGTATCCTTGAAAAATTCTCTAGAGGATAATTCGTCCGGAAATCTATTTCTATAGGGTAGTCCTGTACACCAAAAACATCTGATGTTTGAACGGTGTACATGTACTTCTCCCATGAAGTCATGGTGTAAAAACTTTTTCCAGCTTCTAATGTTGAACTCCTAACCTGTTCGCTGAAAGGACTGGAAGGTATGGAAACATTCACCGCGTAGAAAATACCTGTCACAACGGTTATCACAAAAATTGACATTGCTATAGCAAAATCAACTCCTACAGTCTGACCCTTCCTCTTAACCATGTTAAATGATTGCCTTGCTCTGTATAAAATATTTGTCGGAAAAAAATCAGGGAGTTATCCTCTCAACCTTGTAATAAGTAACACCCTTCTCGGAATCCACCACACCCCAGAGCATGGTAGATCTGATATTCTGAGCAAGCCTAACAGCCCTAGACATCTCAGAAAAAGTCAATGAATGATCTTCAGGAACTGCATGCACCACCCATTTGGTATGCTCCTTCTGGGACTTGGGACCGTCCTTGTAGGGGTTAACACCTCTGGGATATACTCTGAAATGAGCTCCGAATTTGAAACCTGACTTCAAAATATAACCTCTCTCCCTCAAATCCGAATAAACAATGTATTTATGCTGAAATTCCTCGTCAAGGGAACAAAAACTATCAAATAAGTCTTCTATATTTATCTTACCATCTCCGTCCGACACTTCAAGTTCGTCTCTTTCCACAAGGTGCATCGCTTCACACAAAGAAAGATCCATGTGATTCTCGAACACTTTTCCATAGTATAATTCCTCATGGATGTCTTCGAAGTTTTCCCAAACACGCACTCTGTTCTGCAAAAGCCTTCCTTTTATCATCAGTAAGAAAAGAGAAACCGATATTTAAAAAAAGGTGGGAGCAAAAACCTAGAGTCCCAGCCTTTCCGAGTCCTTCTTCATGGCCTCAAGACCCAGCTCAACAAATTTTTCGAGCTCCAAACCAAGTTCTTCACACATCTTTATCCTGTCCCTGTCTATCGATTTTGCGAATGAACTGTCTCCTATCTTCTTCATCACCGATTCGACCCTGACTTCTTCAAGAGAGCTGTCAGGCATCACAAGAGCCGTAGCAACTATAAGACCTGAAAGAGCATCAGCAGCTATCAAACCGTAATCCATATCATTTTCAGGTTCGAATCCTGTGTTCTCAAAATTATGAGCTCTTATAGCCTCCAAAATTTCTTCAGAAACTTCTCCGGAAACCATATCCGCAGAGATTTTACCGTGTCTTTTGAAATCCTCTTGTGTCTTCTCATAATCTATATCATGAAGAAGACCGGACAATGACCACTGTTTGACATCTCTATCAAGTTCTTCTGCCACAATCGTCATTATATCTGATACAGCGTACATGTGTTTCCTCAGTTTGTCGTCAGAGACGTTTTGTTTGACTTTATCAATTGCTTCTCTACGGGTTATGCTCTCCATAAAAACACCTGAAATAAATGTCTTGACTTACTGATTAAAAAGTTTCGAGGCGAAAAAATCCAAACTATTTAAAAATTCCATAAGCCTTTATTTTAAAGGCGAGGTGTGAAATATGGATTACATCATAAAAGGAACAGCAGAAGTGGGAAGAGAAACACTACCGTTCGAAAAAGAAGTGGAAGCAGAGTCCAAAAAACATGCAAAAGAACTTATCTACAGCATATACGGTAGCAAACACGGTATTAACCGTTCAAAGGTAAACATAGAAAAAATAGAGGAGAAATAGGTAATAAAAATGAGTCAAAAACAGGAGATGCAGAGGAAAATGCAGGAGTATCAGGCCCTCCAGCAGCAGCAACAGGAGCTTCAGCAGTACGTTGAAGAACTTGAACAAAATGTGGAGGAATTAAAAGCCACTAAAAACGCTGTTGATGAGATTGAAAAGAAGGAAAAAGGCGATGAAATATTGGTACCTCTTGGTTCAGGCGCATATATTAAAGCAGAGCTTGAAAAAACAGATGAACTCATAGTAAATCTTGGATCGCACGCTTATTCAAGCAAAAACCCTGATAAGGCAAAAGAGCTTCTTGAGAAAAGGAGAAAAAAACTTGAAAATGCGAGAAAAGAGGTGAACGAGACTATCCAAGAAAACCAGAATAAGCTACAGAAACTCGTTCCTGAACTACAGAAAATGAGGCAGAACAACCAGGGACAGTAATATGTTCGATAAACTTAAGGGCTCCATAAAAGACTTCTCTGACAAAGTAAAGGAGACTGTAGTAGAGAAAGAGATAAAAGAAGAGCTTCTGGAAGACGTTCTTTGGAATCTTGAACTCGAACTCATGCAAAACAACGTGGCTCAGAAAGTTGTTGACGAAATAAAAAAAGATCTCAAGGACGAATTGATCGGTAAAACCGTAGGAAGAACAAAAGTAGAAAAAGAAATAAAAAATTCTCTTAAGAAAAGCATCAGAAAAGTATTAAAAACTCCTGAATACAGTATAGAAGATTTTACAGATAAAAAACCAGGGCTTGTTCTTTTCATGGGATTCAATGGGAGTGGAAAAACCACTACACTGGCCAAGATAGCTCACAGGCTCAAAAAAAATAATAAAGTGCTTCTGGCAGCAGGAGATACTTACAGGTCGGCTGCCATCGATCAGCTTGAAGAACACGGTAACAACCTCGATTTAAAGGTTATAAAACACGATTATGGTTCTGATGGTGCTGCGGTAATATATGATGCAAAAGAACATGCTAAAAAGCAGGGATACGACATAGTTCTTGCTGACACTGCAGGCAGAAGTCACTCAGATAAAAACCTGATGGAAGAACTTGACAAGTTGTGCAGAGTCAATTCACCGGATTTGAAGATACTTGTAGTGGATGCATTATCCGGAAACGATGTTGTCGAACAGGCCAAGAAATACACGGAGATAGGTTTCGATGGTATAGTTGTGACCAAAGTAGATGTTGACAAAAAAGGAGGTGCCACACTTAGTTTGGGATACCTCACTGGAAGACCCATACTTTTTCTTGGCACAGGTCAGGGATACGAAGATCTTGAAGAGTTCGACCCTGATGTTATGGTTGAGAGACTTCTCAGTTAAACGAAAACTTCTGTGATTGATTTGATTTCGGTTTCAGGAGAAACAAAAAGTTGTTTATTTAATCATTAACTGGCTCTTCCTGTCAACAACTATCTGAGGTTCTTCCCTGTAAGTTTCAACCTCGCCGTGTAATTTGATTTCTGATTCTTCTCTCAATTGACTTTTTTCAAACACCTCTTCATCCCATATAACTGCTGAGAAACAGTTATCAGGATATTCGGATCCAAAATTAATGAAAAATCCGGTCTCAAAACTGTGTATTTCTTTTATCTTCCCTTCAAATATGTTCCATTCGCCAACATAATTATCAGCGTCGCATACATTTTTAAATTTTCTTTCACTCCATAAACAACCAGCTTTATTTCTCCAAGCGTATTCTTCTGCTTCTATCATCTCCGTTATGTATTCATCGTTTTCATCTCCCAGAACCACCACTCCATGTCCTCCTTTGACCATCTTCTTGTTGATATTTATCCCATCCTGAAAAATATACCTTAACAATCTTCCGTAATAATCCCTGTTCCTCTCACCCTGATGAACGAGTTCGACATCATCACATTCTAATAGTTCTTTCAAATATTCCGTTGCGGGTTCAAAACACTCCTCTCCTTCTTCTTCACTGTCAAAACCTAAAAGTCTCACTCTCTCACCGTCTTCTAACACAACAGTATCGCCATCTATCACTCTTTTTATAGAAGCTTCTTCAACATCTATACTATCCGAGGATAACTCAAATAACTCTGAAAATAACAGTGAAAACACTCCCAGTATAAAAAAACAGGCGAACAGAATTCTGTAAATTCTCTCCATAAAAAAAGATTTGAAAAAAAGATAAATTTAAACAATAACAGAACTAAAACATAAATAGATATATGGAAAAAATCTTGAAAACATGGTCTTTAATGTTTGTAGCAGTCTTACTTTTCTCCACAGCTATATCTGTACCCGAACAGATAGACAATGTCACACTTAGGATGGAATGGAATATACCTGATGAAGGAGAAACAGAAGAATATGTGGAAGGAGAAGAGGTCGATGGTTATGGAGAAGAAACAGATCTTGAATACCCTTACATAGTATCTCAGACAGCATCTCAAACAGATATAGTGGCTGGCATAGTAAATTTTGGAAATTTTCAAAGACTTGAATACGATATAAGCGAGTCCGTGGAATCAAGTATGACCCAAAAAATCAGTCAAGAAACACCTTCGGCTGAATTTTTGCTACCATTCAGCAGAGGAACCTACCAAGATATAGAGAACAGGAAAGAAAACATAGGCGAGGGTTATCATAATAATCCAGATATTTTCAGATACGCGAACCCCAACTTCGTTAACAGGCTTGTAGAAAGTAAAATAATAAGAACGATACTTAGATACGATAAGGATGATATCAACCTTGAAGGAGAGGAAAGCATAAGGAGGTCCACAAACCTAAACATTGTCAACACCGGGAGAGATGAGGACGGAGTCACGACCATAGAAATCAAAAACTAGTTCATTCCTCTATCCTTGCAAGAACCTGTTCATGCAGCTGTCTAAGCCTTTCTTTTCTATCACCTAACCTTATAACATCTGACTGCCCCTGCAAAACAAGAGAATGAGCGAAAGGAGATGGAACATCATTTTCTTTTACAACTACCTCTATCCCGCCATTTTTTATGCCTTCAACCACTTCTTCCGCATGTATAACGTCCATAGCATCCTCCATAATCTCTCTATATGTTTCCTCCACAAGTGGAAAATCCTTGTCAACTTTCTCACATGCAGCCAAAAGGAAGTGCGACTTCATCTGTTGCTGTCCAACGGTTTTTGACTTGCCCTTGTAATTCCTCAGAATCATCAATGCTCTCCCTGCAACATGTCTGAAACGTCTTTTCATCAGCTCAGTTCTCCTGACAGCATCCTTTAGAACAGCTCTAAGATCGACCTCTGTCAACCTGTCAACCAACTTTCTGTAATCCACAGGTCTTCTGGGACAGTTAAGAACGAATCCGTGGTCATCAACAACCATACCAATGTTGGAACCAACTTCTTTTGAGACTATGTTTGCCATAACCCTGCAAAGAGCATCGTTGACCTCCCTACCAAATATGGTGTGGAAAACAACGTTCAACCTGTTGTCATCATCCACGTATTTTTCCACAAAAATCTTCTTGTCGGAAGGCACAAATCCCATGTAATCATACTGCTCTTTGACGTACGAAAAAATAGCTTTTGCGGAGTTTTCGTCAACATAGTAGTTTGAGAAAATCCAATTGACGATTTCATCTTCTCCAAAACCCATCTCCAGCTGCCTGGATATCTTATCGCAGAACTCACCGATGTTTTTACCAAGGTCGTATGAGAGCGGAAGCATCTCAGAGTACCAGGATGGAACCGTGGGACTGCTGTCGGGTGCAGCATCCACGAATACTTTCATACCTCTTGCATAAATAAACCTGTAGGTGCTGCCTCCCAGAACAAAAACATCTCCCTTTGTCAACCTGTCCAAAAACGCCTCATCAAGTGTACCAACTATTTCATCGTTACCTCTCAAAGCAACACGGTAGCTGGATTCATCAGGTATCGTTCCTATATTGGTCATGTATATAACACGTGTCATTTTACCTCTTCTACCGAAAACAGTTCTTTCAGGGTTATCATTGTCCTCTCCGACCCATATCTTACCATAAACGTATTGGTCCTCCAGTTCCGCATATTCTCCCGCCACATATTCAAGCACCTTTTTGTAATCTTTTTCTCCAAGCTCTGTATAGTTATAAGATCTTCTTATAACATCAAAGGCTTCTTCAACACCCCATACCTTGTTGCAAGCCATTCCAACTATGTGCTGTGAGAGAACGTCCAGGCAGTTTTTTGGAATCCTGACCCTGTCCATATTGTCCTCCTTGGCGTCTTTAAGTAAAACTGTGCATTCAAGAGCGTCATCCCTGTCCATCACAACCATTCTTCCTTTAGCTACTTCGTTCAGGTTGTGACCGGATCTTCCAATCCTTTGAACTCCTCTGGCAACGCCTTTGGGAGAACCCATCTGGATCACAAGATCTATATAACCCACATCTATACCGAGTTCAAGAGATGTTGAAGTAACCGCAACTTTGAGATCTCCGTTTTTTAGCGCTTCTTCTACTTCGAACCTCTTGTTTCTGGACATGGACGAGTGATGTGCACCTATGTTTTCATCATAAAAATCAGAGTACATGTTTTTCAGAGTATTTACTACTCTCTCAGTTGCAGCCCTGGTATTTGTGAATATAAGAGTTGACTCATGGTCCTGAATCATTTTGTGAATTTTTCTGTATGCTTCTCCTCTTATCTCATCGGGTCGGGAATATATCAGGTCTTCTACAGGGGACACAACGTTTAGATCCATCATCTTTGAAGCAGCAACGTCCACTATGTTACATCCTCTTGTTTTGAGCTCTTCTCCTTCCCATTTGAAACCAACCAGGTACTTGGCTATTTCTTCTATAGGTGCCTGTGTGGCTGAAAGACCTATTCGGGTAAATTTTCCGTTAACCATTTCCTCCAATCTTTCAAGGGAAATCGAAAGATGAACTCCTCTCTTATTATCACATATAGAGTGTATTTCATCGGTTATAACATATTTAACATCTCTAAAACTCTCTTTAAACTTTGGAGAGTTCAGTATGATGCCCAAAGATTCCGGAGTGGTTATCAATATATGAGGTGGTTTCTCCCTCATATTCCTTCTTTCTTTCTTTGTGGTGTCACCTGTTCTGACTGCGCTCCTTACTTCAGGTATATCATAACCCATCTCCTCTGCTTTTTTCTTTATACCCTCAAGAGGTTCCTTAAGATTCCTCTGTATATCGTTGTTCAGCGCTCTGAGAGGAGATACATACAGAACATAAACCTTGTCATCAAGTTCGCCGTTTCCACCATTCACAAAAAGCTCATTCAGTGTTGATAAAAAAGCTGAAATAGTTTTTCCGCTTCCCGTAGGCGCACATATAAGACTGTTCTTCTCCTCATGAATCAGATCGAATGAAAATCTCTGTGGAGGAGTTAAAGAATCAAAATTCTCGTAAAACCACTCTCTTACGTATGGTGCATAACCCTCAGGCAGCTTCTCGGACGCTTTTTGTTCACTTACAAAAGATATTTTAGACATAGACTCCCAATTTATTTCAAAATCTTATAAATACATCCAAAATATAACAGTGTTATATTTTTTAAAAAGTTTTGATTTTTCACAACCTAAAATGTTAAAAAATTCATATCAAAATCTGTTTTTCATGCCAGTAAAAAAATTGACAGAGAAAAATTTTGAAGAAGAGACAAAGAATGGTAAATGGATAATCGATTTCTGGGCTCCTTGGTGTGCGCCTTGCAAAAAAATGAAACCTGTCTTCAAAGAAGCATCGGAGGAGATGGAGGACATAAACTTTGGAAAAGTAAACATAGGTGAAGAACAGAACCTCACAAATACTTATGGTATAAGATCTGTTCCCACTTTTATCAAGATGGAAAAAGGAGATGTCAAGGGACAGGAAATCGGTATGATGAAAAAAGAGAATATAAAGGAATGGATGAATTGATGGATATCGTTAAATCCTGAATACTAATTATTTTTTATGATATCATAAGAATTCTCTCTGATGTCTTCTACACTGACATCTTTCAATGATTCGAGAGATTTGTAGAAATCTTCTATGTATTCTTCAGGATAGTAGTTGAATATAGGAGAAAGTATTCTCTCCTTCAAACCTTTCTTCGAACCTTTCTCATATTTCATACCTGGAAAAACTTCTGAATACATCCTTACAAACTCAGGGATCGAAATTCCTTTCTTGCCGTAATCAACCAATTCAACATCAAATATTTTTTCCATGGGAAACTCTCCCTCTCTAAGTTCTTTCATGGCAGAATCCTTTAGCAGAGCAGACCCCTGTAGTTTTTTTGGTACCATCGAATGCCCATCTATTTCGGGTATAAGAGGTAAATCGTATTTTTTTGCTAACTCCTTCAAATCCTCATCGATTCTCAGCTGTTCGGTTAAAAAGTTTGGTAGTTTCTCACTTTTACTATCTATAAACTTTTTTAGTGGATTGTATTTCTGTATTTCTCCCCTCGTCAATTTGTTTCCAAGCGGGAAGTAACCTTTAGCATAATTTATTGCCGCTTTGAACTCTCCTTTCTTTGTCTCATCGAGAAACCCATACAAAAGTTCTTTGCCGGTTTGGAAGAATGGCATGTAGGGATGAGCTACAGAAGTCATTTCAGCTTCTTTTGCAAGGTCTGTGAGTTGATCCAAAGTCATGTCCTTGTATTCCTCGTAACCCATTTCAAGTCCGGTAACCGTGAAATGGCTTCTTTCATGTCCAAAATCAGATACCTCTACCTCTGAAGAGTTTATGACTGCTGCTTCCTTCCCATTTATTTCGAAGTATACATGTCTGTTGAACTTTCTGAATTCTCCGTTTTCCTCCTTAACTTTTTCATAGAGAAAATCATAGGATTTATCCTCTTTAATGCGGTGTGTTGTATCATTAAAGATCAAATTAAGATCTTTATCAACTCTCTTTCTTATCTGAAAATAATCTATGAAATGGTTGCCTTCAAATTTACCGTCCTTGTATACGTCCTCTATGAAATCATTAAAGCTTTTTTCTCCATTAATATCTTCTTCAACTAATTTTTCTCCATAAGAGGATGACATCGAGTGCATATGATGTAACAATATATCTTCTTTTTCTGAGTATTCACCATCATAATCCATAGATATACTACTATTACGTGAATACATATAAAAAAGGAATGGGAGGTTTTTGGTCAAGGAAAAAAATAAGAAAAAATATGAAGGGATGCTTAACCCTTCATTTTTAGTCCTTTGTTCAGATCCATCTGGATTAAGATGATTGCTGCAGGTGCGAATACCACATAGAGAATGAATAGTATAATTCCATCGTGTTCTCCACCTGAATAATCCTCTACTTTTTGGCAGAATTTCCATAAGATCACAAAGTTAAGGATAGGAACCATCATCCCTAAAAGCCACAGAATCGGGCTCTCATCCTGGTCAAGTACCTGCTTGAATACTTGATACATCCAGTAGATCCCATATATTCCAAAGGTTATCAGCGTGAATACCAGTACAAGTATAGGGTTTCTTTCTTTAGGCAGTTTTATCACCTAAAAAACAATTTGAAAGAACTAGTTTATAAAAAATGGCTTAAAATACAATTTACTTAAACTTAAAACACGAATTTTTATAGGATAACGATGACTCAAAAAATCGAGATCGAAGTAGATGAAGAAGGAAAGATAAATACAAACTCGAACTTTGACCTTGCAACAACAATAGTTATACTGGAAAAAGTCAAGACTCAGCTCGTGGACAGGACCAAGATTTCCAAGAAAGGAAAGAAGGAAAAAGACAGTTAATCTCCTTTTTTATAGGAATTCCCGAACTGTCCAAGGCTTAACTGGCTTTGAGCGAACTTTTCATAGGAGGGTATGACATCCTCCATCTTTATTTCTACGAACTCCAGATCTCTCTTTTTAAGGTAATTTATAACGTTTTCAGAGGCTTTAGGAGCCACAAGTATCCCTCTTAGTCTTCTAGATGGAAACTCCTTTTCAACCTCATCCATGTACCTGGACAACTGGAGAACAGAGTTGTGGTCAGGGTTTCTCTTGACCTCGATGACAACAAGTTCGTTTTCATCTCCTCTAGCAAAAACATCTATAAACCCAGCATCCGTCTCTTTCTCCCTTTCTATAACACATAAACCCTCCTCAACTATGCTAGGATCTCTCTCAATAGCTTCGTGTATATCAACTTCATGACCTCTCACCACAAGATCTCTCTCGTCCACAAGTCTGGTGACAAAAATCATCTCAACGGAATCAAAACGTATCTCAACTACTTCCTTCGGATTAAATCTTCTTGAGACCAATACCAGTTTTCCGGACTCCTTCCTAATTTCAAACTCATCCGTTTGTGGCTGCCAGTTCTTGGGCTGATAATTCTCAGGTCCATGTACAAGCAAAGCATTATCCTGCTTAATCATCAAAATCCTCTGTCCGGCATCAAGCTTTGACTTGGCTCTGCCCTGATAATTCACAGAACAGTCTCCAGAAACAATAACTAAAAAAGGCCTTGAGATGTACTCTGAAAGCACTTCTTCAACAGTGTCAAGTGACGGATCACTGAAAAACTCTTCCATAACTACCTATATTTAGGATTCAATCTTATAATAAAAAGTATAACAGTGTTATATTAAAGGGATTCTATCAGGGATTCAAGATCTTTTTCAACTCCCTTGTAAATCTCGATAATTTCAGAAGACTTTCCCAAATTGCTAGAATAATTATTTAGTACCAAATCCTGCTTTGGGTAATTCAGTACAATCGAATAGATATTTTCGGATTCTTCGGATCTCCAAGTGTATATATCTGTCCCGATTTTCATGTCTTCACTTGAAAAAAGCAATTCGCCATCTCTTCTGAACTTAATATCTCTTTCAAACTCGTAAATCCCTTCAAAACTCTGCTTGTAAATTCCGTTTACTTTTTTTGAATCAACCCTCTTCAGCTCAATAGCATAATTATCATAAACTCTATCCATGGTTATATCTACCGCGTTGTTCATTATCCTTTCTTCTGTTGCGTACAAGTTCACCAAAAATTCCGGTACATCCGATACATCTACCTCCGTGAAATACAGCGTGTAAATCTCATTAACTGCCTCCTCAAAGGCATATTCTGTTATCTCGTTTATACGATTCCGAAAGTTTTGATCCGCCATTACTTCTAGCCTGTAAGGAATCTCTATCTCCGTAAAAATCAGGGAGTAAACATCCTTAGAATCTCCTAAAAATACTGTTTTCAGATCAAGTCCGTTATTTATAGCGTTACCATAATCTATTCTATCCTTATAATGCATCTCGATTTGTTCCTTCTCTTCCATTTTATGTATATTTTCAGAACCTTCTGCCACAATATTTCCAGTAAAAACTGCTCCTAAGAGCCCTATTCCAGTGAGTAAACCTCCTAAATATTTGGTAACCTTTCCTGAAAAAGAAGCTTTGTCAAGCATAAACAAAAATTTAACAGCGTTATTTAATAACTTTTTGATAGTAACAATCCTGTGATTTTGAGCAGTTCTTGGTTCGGAAAAAATCTAGAGACTACATCATTAAATTGGAAAAGGATGTTAATAACTCGATCAGTTCAGAAAATAAAAATGATGGATATTATGCCCCGACCGGGATTTGAACCCGGGTCTTCGGCTATCTTTACATGCTCTTTTAAGATCATCGCCATCCGGTCTTGAGCAAAAACAGATGGCTCAGTTCTTCCGATTGGTGTTCGAAAGGCCGAGATGATTGGCCGGACTACACTATCGGGGCATTGAAGTTAAACGAGAGAATATTTATTTCTCCCTTTCCGTATAACCAAGTTTTCTGCCCTTATTCCAGTTCTTTTCACATTTAGAGGAACAAAAGTATAATCTTTTGCCACTGTTCATCACCAACATCTTTCCAGATGTCTTGGGCACTTCATCACTGCAGTAATCACATTCCATGATTATCTTCCCTCCATCCTTGTTTCTCTGAGCATAAGAACATCGTCCTCTCTTACAGGGCCCATTACGTTCCTGACAAGAATCTTTCCTTCTTCTTCGCCCTCAATCACTTTACACCTTATCTTGTAGATGCCTCTAGCTCCACTATTTCTCAGTATCTGAACAACTTTTGCTGGTACTGCCATGGTTCATCACTCCTTTAATTCTTTTATTTTTTCTATTATTTCTTCAACGTCATCCTTTGCACTCCCTGAATCTGAGATAGCTACTGTAGCAGTCTGTACATTTATTCCTGCTGCCATACCCAGTTCTTCTTTGCTTCCCACAAAAGTGTATGTTATATCCTTTTCTCCACAAAGAGCTGGTATGTGCATAACTATTTCTGCAGGTTCGACATCTCCTGCTATAACCACTATGTCCGTATTATCTCTCTCGATAGATTTCGTTGTTTCATTCGTTCCAATCCTGATTTTTCCAGTGTCCCTTGCTTTCTCGATTGCCTCGTATGTCTTTTCCTCAAGACTTTCTGGGACGTCAAATTCTGTATAACTCATCTTTGATTTACACCTCTTTATGCCACTATTTGGGCGTCATCGGTTCTAATCAGATTTATAACTTAAAATTTATAAAACGTTCTCTTCCAGAGAAAATATTTATCTGTATTCAGGATCCACTTTCTCTTTGATAGATCCCATTGAACCTTCAAGATCCTTCAGGAAATCTTGGACTTCCTGGCTGTTCATCTTGTCTTCATCAAGAGTACTTTCAAGACCTCTCATTTTCGTTCTAAGCTTATCATTGATATCATGCATGTCTTGAAGAGTGTTTTTGGCTTTTTTGAATTTTTTAACCTTTATGAAAAGCGGACCTTTCTCTATATCCGGTACATCTATTTTCTTTGTCTCTGGAACAAGCATTTCATCAGTCTCTGAACTATCCTCTTTCTCATCTTCAGGTTCCCCTTCAGTTCTTCTTCCAGGTGGTTTGGGAAGTTCCTTTTCCACGATTTCTTCTTCATATTCTGACTCTTCCTCAAATTCTGGTTCTTCTTTGTCGATCTCTTCCAGTGGTTCTCCATTTTCTTCGGATATCTCTACTTCCTCAGGTTCATCGTAATATTCATCGTCTTCAGATTTTTCATAGTAATCTTCTTCCCTGATTTCCTCCTTATTTTCCTCTTCTTCCTCTTTTTTACCCTTAACAGTATCTTTGATATGCTGCATGTCTGGATCAAGATCTCCTTTTTCCGTCATTGTAACCCTCTTCTATTTAATCAATTTTTAGTCAATCTTCCTTTTATAACTATCTCACCCTGTTAGGCTGTTTTTTGTTGTTACTATAAAACAAAAATCTACATATGTTATCAAATACACCTTTTATATCACTTGTTTTAGCCTATAATATTCGTTTGGAGGTAGTGGAAAAAGAGACATGTTTAAAAAAACCTCTCGGGAATAATCTATTATGTTAGACTTTTTCAAAGATACCAGTAAAAGAAAAAATGTCGCTGTTTTTGTAGATGGACCAAATATAATTAGAAACGAATTTAACATAGATCTAGATGATTTAAGAGAAGGATGCGAATCATTAGGAAACTTAAAAATCGGCAAAGTATTTCTTAACCAGTATGCAAGCGATAAACTTGTAGAAGCTGTGATATCACAGGGTTTTGAACCTAAAGTCGGTGTGGCAGGAGAGGACAAAGAAGAAAAAGACGTCGATGTCTACATGGCTGTCGAAGTGATGGAATCCGTTTACAACAAAAACATAGACATAATAGCCTTAGCGACTAGAGACACAGACTTTCTACCTGTTATACAAAAAGCTAAGGAGAACAACAAAGATACAGCTATAGTATGTGTAAACCAAGGACTTTCAACAGCTCTAAAAAACGCTGTTGATGAAACAGTGATAATAGATACAAAGTAATCAAATAAAAATAGTATGGTTTTGAAAATGTTAGGATACCTAGACATACCGGCAGCAATAGTGTTTTTCTTGGGAGATTTCTGGATGCCAGGATGGGTAAAAGCACTGGTCGCAGCTTTTATCTTGTTTAGAGGTATTACCTCAATACTAAAAATCAAAATATGGTTCGGACCTATATCATTCTTTGCAGGTATAATAGATTTTGTAGCGGGTTCAACCATGTATTTCGCGACGACCTATTCAGGTTACATGATCCATTTTTCACGGATATTCGGGGTTATCCTGGGTCTAAAAGGTATCATGACCGTAATTTACGGCATAAAGGTCAGGTAAACCATATTACCTTATCCTGTAACGCAGTATGGCTGCTACGCCTCCCATCTTCCACATTCTCTCGCCTTCCTCGTGCTGCCTGGAAATCCACATAACCGATGAATCCATCTGAGCTGCCTTTTTCTGAAACATCTCCAGAACATCCTCCTTCTCTATAAGGTCCATGGTGGATTCACATTCGGGGCAGGGATGCTTTTCTTCCTCAGCTTCAAATTCAGATATGTGTTTAACATCTTTTTTACCGCAACTCGGACATTCAAATTTGGCCTCCTTCTTCTCAAAATCTTCTGATATTAAAAGCGTTTCCACAGCTCCCATCTGAAGTGCTTTGGCAACATCTTCTAGTCCAAAAACGGACTGGCCGTTCTCTTTTTTAAGATTAACAAGAAATTCGTTTACTTTTTTCTTCTCCCTTATAGCCTCTGATTCCTCTATTATATCTTCCGACTTGTTTAGAAGTTCTTTCAAACCTTCTTCTCCAGAATAATTGGTTCCAATAGTGGTCAAAAGTTTATCCAGAAGCTCTTTAGGAAGGTAATCTTTTTCCGTAAGGTCTTCCTTGGAGAACCCAGGTCCACCAACAATCAGACCAAGTAGTTCTCCTTCCCTGGCTTTTTCAAGAAAAGATTTTTTGGCTTTGTCCGCGATCTGATTCAAAAAAGTGTCATAAAGATTTTCCCTGATCCTTTCGAACCTTTGTTGGCTCTGACCTCCTTTAGTAGTTTTTCCAGGTACTTTGGATTCAAGCGTGTGTTCAACTGTCAAGTGATTTCCCCTGACATAACCTATGGCGGCTTCAGATTTATCCAGGCATATCATTCCATATACTTCTTTGTCTATCAAAAAATCCTGTAGAGGTTCTATCTGAAACTCCTTGTCGCATTTGTATATACGTGACTCGATGGGTTCATGTGGTTCCACCTCCCACATCTGTATATCCGGTCTGCCCTCCTGCTCGGAAACGTTTCCGGCGAAAAGAGCGACACCGTTCTCGGGTACTTCTCCCGCCTCCTTGAGACGGCGCTCCATTTTTTCAAGAGCTGATACAACGTTCTTCCTGGTATTTTTGGACTTTATGTTCTGCGCTTCAGACTGTTCAGAATTCAAGAACTGTATCATCTTCCTTATATCATATCCAGGAGGAATGTACAAGCTAACAAGCTCTGTATTTCTTCCTCGGTACTCCGAAAGCTCCTCAAGTACTTTTGAAAGTTGATGTTTGTTCATTACCATCTCTACGGTTCTACCTCTCAAAGGATTTGTTTATCCTTCAAGCTTTTATAATCCCAAAAAATTATTTCCTGTTTATCAGCACCACACAGTTCTCCGTCTGAACTATATCTCCTTTCTCTCCTTTCAAACTGTATTTCCTGTCGACCTCAAATTCTTCTCCTTCAACAAGTGTCGTCCCCATTATTTCTAATTTCCCTTCCTTGATATCATCTTCTGAAATGGTCTCTATCTTTTCTTCAATATCCTTGACTTTTTCTCCGTATTTTGGTCCCACAACCGAGTAATCAAGGTCTACGGAACTAATTTTCCGTTCTAATTTAGGTTCTTCATCGCTTAACTCCAAATTTTGGATCGACATAGCTTCCTTGATATCCATTTTAACCTTTGAAAGGTTTTTAGGACCAAAAACTTTGGCCTCGGTTATTTCATGGTTTAGAGACATATTCTCCCTTGACTTGTATTTCCTAAAAGCTGAAATAACTTCTATACCTAACTCTCCTGTCTCATACTCATGTTCAAACCCTGCCTCTAACTTTTCAGGCCATTCTTCACTGTGGATGGATTCCTTGTTCTCGTTTTCACTGTACATCTTGTCGTATATCTCCTCCGTGATAAATGGCATAACAGGAGCCATCATCTTCAAAATATCGAGGAATGCACGGTACATGACAAATTTAGCTGCTCCATCTCCATCGTAAAGCCTTTTCTTAACAATCTCAAGATAATTGTCTGCCATATCATGCCAGAAAAACTGTTTAACTATTTCCTTAGATCTGTTGTACTGGTAAGTTTCAAACCAGTCAGTGGCTACCTCAATGGTTTCATCAAGTTTCATTAAAAGCCACTTGTCCATAACACCTATATCTTCGGGTTTTTCCGGTCTTTCCTCTATGAACTGGTTCAAAAACCTTGCAACGTTCCAAAGTTTTGTTGTTAATTTCTGTCCAGCAACCAGATCGTCTTCCCTGAAAACAAGGTCCTCGCCGAGCTTTACTTTTGAGGACCACCACCTAAGAGCGTCGGCTGAATATTTTTCAACTATCTTTTCGGGTTGAACAACGATTCCTTTGGATTTTGAGAACGACTTTCCTTCTTCTGCCATTCCCATACCTGAAATCATTATGTCTTTCCACGGTATAGAATCAGTATGTAAATGACTCTTAAGAATCGTGTAAAAAGCCCATGTCCTTATGATGTCGTATCCCTGAGGCCTCAAATCCATGGGGTATATTCCTTTTTTTTCTTCTTCCGATCTCCAATGACTGTTTATAAGCGGTGTCAACGATGATGTGTACCATGTATCCATCACATCAGTCTCTGGTTCAAAGCTTTCATTACCACATTCAGGACATACATCTACTGAAGGCGGTTCTTCACTCGGTTGAACCGGTAAATCTTTTTCATCAGCAAGTATTATCTCATTACAATCATCACAGTACCATACAGGAAACGGTACTCCATAAAACCTCTGTCTGGATACGCACCAGTCCCATTTTAAACCATCTGTCCATTCATCAAATCTTTTCTTCATAAATTCTGGATACCAGTTGATTCCTTCCGCTCTCTGCTTCAGTTCCTCCTTTTTGTCGAGCATATTAACGAACCACTGGTCTGCCAGATAGTATTCGATTGGGCTGTCACACCTCTCATGTACCTGGACAGCATGTGAAATTTTATCCCTTCCCTTAATGAAGCCTTCAGAACTTAGATCCTCTACTATCTTTTCCCTAGCCTCCTCAATCCTTAGCCCATGATAGTCCTCTGCTCTCTTGTTCATGGTTCCATCTTCGTTTATCGAAATCTTCAGATCCAATCCATGATCCTTCCACCATTCTATATCTGTCTTGTCACCGAAGGTGCATACCATGACAGCTCCTGAACCAAATTCGGGATCTACCTTGTGATCTTCTCTTATCTCAACTTTCTGACCGAATATCGGTACCTCAACCTTTTCACCCACGACTTCGGAATACCTTTTATCTTCGGGATGCACAAACACGCCGACACATGATGAAAGCAGTTCGGGTCTGGTGGTAGAAATCTCAAGTTTCTCTTCAGAATCGACGAAGGGAAAAGTTATATGATTAAGATATGCTTTTTTCTCGTCATCCTCTATATCAGCCTGTGCAAGGCCTGTCTTGCAGTTCGGGCACCATATAACAGGATCCTCTTTCCTGTACATATGGCCTTTTTCGTAGAGATCGATGAAAGATAGCTGTGAAACCCTCTGAGATTCATCGCTTATAGTGGTGTATAGAAGGTTCCAATCCACAGATATCCCTAGAAGATCCCATATATTCCTGTAATTTTTCCTTCCATCTTCCGTAACATCCACACATTTCTTTATAAACTCTGTCCTACCAATATCATGTTTGTCAAGTTCTAACTTTCTTTCTACATATCTCTCGGTGGGTAATCCGTTGTCATCAAAACCCATAGGATAGAAAACATTGAAACCTCTCATCCTCTTGTAACGAGCTATAAACTCTGCCTGAGTATAACTCATAGCATGACCTACGTGCAGATCACCTGACACATATGGGGGAGGAGTATCTATAGAATATGTTGGTTTATTTGAGTTAGGATCATAGGCGTATATACCCATATCCTTCCACTTCTTCCTCCACTTTCTCTCGACTCTTTCGGAATCGTAGTTCTTTGGGATCTCATCGGTCATAAGTCTTGCACCTTGAATTTTTCCTGTTTAAAACCTGGAAACCAGATTTTTTATAATTACTGTAATATCCCTGCTTTCATTAACATATCTTAATATTTCACACCGTATTTTTCCTTTTGAACAGGAAAATTTGTTAAACACCTGGAACAAACTTTCCAACATGACAGATAATAAAAAAGGTTCGGCAGATGATCACCTGAAAAAAACGGAAGATCTCTTAGAAAAGGCAGAAGAGCTGAAAAAAGAGAGCAGTGGAGAGAGCTCAAGCTCAAAAGAGAAAAAACTGGAGAAAATACATGAGTATCTCGACAAGATAAAAGTAGAGGTCGAAGAATTATTCGATGAATAATTAGAAAATTAGATATTTATATGAAATGTCTGGTTATCATCCGGTATTATAACCCTGTCGAAAATTCCTTTCTCCTTTAACCAATCTTTCTCCTCCTCTATATTATCCAGAAAAGTTACTCCAAGATGATTGAGGTATACTTTTTCAGGTTCTATAGTACCAACAAGTTCAGCAACATCTTTAAGTCCTAGATGACCTTTCCATTCTATCCTGTGAGTTCTTGGGCAGCTTATAACTATGTAGTCGCTCCCAGAATATTTTTCTTTTATTCCTTCAAACATAGATGTATCCGGTATATATGAAAAAGTTTTTCCACCCCTGGAAAGCTTGAATCCTGTTGTTTCAACGTTTTTATGCTGAAGTTCGATGAATTCTATCTTTAGATTTTCTTCAAATACGTGTGAATCCCCGTCATTTACAATCAGTTCCCTCTCAACAGCTTTTCTGTGGTAATCGCTTATAGAACCGAACTTCGGTTCTCTTGAAAGATAGTCTTTATTCGATATCAATAAACCTTTCTTCACCATGCATCCTCCTGTCATAGCTTCTATCATTGCTTCAGCGTCTCCTTCATGATCTAAGTGAGGGTGTGAAACAAAGATGGCGTTGAGTTTAGAGAGATCTAAACCTTTTTTTATTCCATATACAAGAGCTCCTGGACCAGGATCCACCGACATCATAAAGCTCTTATCCCTTAAAATAAATCCTCCTGTCTGTCTCCTCTGTTTTAACATGCAAATCCTGCAGCCGCCTGTACCAAGAAAAGTCAACTCCAATTCGATCACTCTTTAGTTTTTCTTGTGTAATTTTTAATAATCATTCGTGACAAATCTTTTCTATGGGAAAACAAGAAGAGATAGATATTTTCATGAAACATTACGGTCTGTACATAGAACCTGAATACAGGTTTTTTGACCTTGTATCCGAACTTGGTGAGGTGGCAAAGCAGGTAATAGTTCAGACAGAGTACGGCGATAAAGATATAGAAAAAACTGAGTATTTAGAAGAGGAGTTTGGAGATCTCTACTTTTCTCTTATAGCTTTGGCAAACAGCCTAAACATAGATCTGGATATAGCTCTTGAAAAAGTCAAGGAAAAGTACAAGAAAAGAATAAATGGAACCGGAGATCCTGGATCCGAATAATCAGATCACTTTTACTCCGTCTTCCATCTCTCTATCAGTCTTCAAAAGCGATACATTTCCCTCCTCATCTTCCGCAGCTAGAACCATCACTTCTGATTTTTCGCCTCTTAATTCAGCTGTCTCCAGATTGTTTAAAACAACCACTTTTCTTTCCTCAAGTTCTTCAGGTGTGTACTGCCCTTTTAGACCTGAACAGCTTTGTTTGATCTCGTCTCCAACGTCAAGCTTTAAAATGTAAAGTTTATCCGCATTGGGATGTTCCTCAACCTTTCTTATGGTTGCAGTTCTTATATCCATCTTTTGAAATTCCTTAAAGCTTATCTCTACCATATCATCACCTTTTTCGTTTTTCTTTTCATCCAACTCTTTTTTAAGTTGTTCCACATCTATCTTCTCGAAAAGTATCTCCTTGTTTCCAAGCGGTTTCCCGGGTTCCAGAAGATCTTTCTTTTTCACAAAATCGTTCAGATGGTCCGAACCATCCCCAATTCTGCCTTCGCATCCTGCCATACCCCATATCTTTGACGAAGATTCCGGAATATAGGGATAAAGTGTTGCAGCTAACGGTTTCAAAGTCTGGAGACACGCAAATATCACGTCATCCCTTATTTTCTCGTTGTTCCAGGGTTCTTTCCTTGAAAGAAATTCATCTCCCTTTCTCGCGATTGAGACAGCTATTTCAATACCTTTTTTCAAGTTCTTCTCGTTCTCTATCGAGTCTATGAATCTATCAACTAAATCTGAAACACTTTTTTCACCGTATAAAAACTCTTTAGAGTCTTTTTCAAGTGTTGAAAGTTTTTTATTGGGCACCTTGTTTTCAAACCATTTCTCCGAAAGAGACAGTACCCTATTAACATAGTTTCCTACTGTATCGTTTAGCTCGTTGTTTATCTTAGCCTCAAGATCTTTCCAAGAGAACCTAGAATCATGGCCAACTGGAAGGGTTGCAGCTAAGTAATATCTCCAATAGTCCGCAGGTAACATCTCTATAGCTGTTCTTCCATCAAGTCCTGTCCCTCTTGACTTGGAGAACTGCACATCACCTGAGAGAAGATACTGGTGTATGAATTCGTAGTCCGGAAGGTTGTAGCTATCTCTCTGACCCAGGAGAACTGATGGCCATATAATAGTGTGGAATATGGTGTTGTCCTTGCCTATGCTGTATATTGTTTCAGCCCCACCGTCCTTCCAGTAATCCTTCCACTTTTCTTTTTCTCCTATGGATTCGAAGTACTGTCTTGTTATACCAATGTATCCTATAGGAGCATCAAACCATACATAGAGAACTTTTTCTCTGTAAGTCTCACAGTCAAGCCCTTCAAGCTCTTGAGTCGGTACATCAAAACCCCATGAAATATCTCTGGTAATGCATCTGTCCTCTAGACCTTCATCTATCAGATTTATCACTTCCTTTTTTACATTGTCCGGAACATGATCTCCTCTCTCCATCCAGTTCTTTAGCTCTTCTTCGAACTCAGAAAGCTTCAGATAAAGGTTTTTGGTATCCCTGAAATCTATATCTTTCTTTCCGCAAATGGTGCAGTAAGGTTCTATTAATTCTTCTGGTTCCAGGAGTTTGCCGCATCCCTGTTCGTCACATTGATCTCCTCTTGCTAGTCCTCCACAGTGAGGGCATTCTCCCTCAATGTATCTGTCCGGGAGAAATCTCTCACAGTTTATGCAGTAAGCCATCTCCTGTGTTTTCTCAACGAGGTATCCGTTCCTGTAAAGCTTTTTAAACATATCATGAGTCTGTTCCCGGTTCTGTTCAGTATGAGTTCTCCCATAAAGCGTGAAATCGATGTTAAAATCTTTTATAACTGATTTAACTATTTCATGCTGTTTATCAGAGTATTTTTCCGGTTCTTCACCTGCTTCTATAGCTGCAAGCTCTAGAGGTGTTCCATGTTCATCTGATCCACAAATAGATATGTTATCAATTCCTACAACATCCAAAAATCTGCTGTATATATCCGCAGGTAATAGAGAACCTGCGATGTTCCCTAAATGCGGTATGCCGTGTATGTAAGGTAGTGCTGAAGTAACTATTTTTTTGTTCTTGAAGGCTGACACCTGTTTCGATTGGTTGGTGTTCAAGTTTTTTAGTTTTACCCTGTATACCTGAAATAGTAGAACTTCTCAAAAATTTAAAACTAGGTAAACAACTTTAGTTATGGAAATATTTTTTGCAACTAGCAACGATAACAAGGTCAGAGAGTTCGGACACGCTTTGAAAGATTTTGATCTGAAAATCAAAAGACTGAATGTTAATGTGCCGGAAACTGATGATGAAGACGTAGAGGATGTAGCAAGGAAGAAGGCCCGGGATTCGTTTGAAGCAGCAGGTGTGGATAGTCCTGTGATGGTTGAGGATTCAGGTCTTTATGTGAAATCTCTCAACGGTTTTCCAGGCTCAATGTCAGGTTTTTTTATAAAAAAGTGTGGTGAGGAAGGTCTTTTAAAACTCATGAAAAATCTGGATAACCGTAAAGCTTTTTTCAAAACCAGCATAGCCATATATTTCCCTAAAAACGGTGATGTCAAGACTTT
This sequence comes from Candidatus Nanoanaerosalina archaeon, assembly GCA_022729275.1. GTDB lineage: Archaea > Nanohalarchaeota > Nanosalinia > Nanosalinales > Nanoanaerosalinaceae > Nanoanaerosalina. The sequence continues at coordinate 7,470 of JALDAH010000003.1, read as the reverse complement.
TTCCGGTAAGTGTCGTGGAAAAATTTCTAGAGATAAGAGAGGATCCGGAGGATTCGGTTACGACCCTGTCTTCATACCGGAAAACCATGAAAATACCTTTGCGGAGGACATAGAAACAAAAAAGCGTATTTCTCACAGGAAAAAAGCTGTGGACGAACTCAAAGATTTCATCAATAATGAAAAAAGTTAAACTTTCCTTAATATTCTCTTGAAGTCCTTGAAAACAAAATTAGGTCTTTCGATACTCTCTATGTCCGAAAGATCTTCTTTCTTGGATGTTCCTCCAAGTACAAGACCTGTCTTGATACCTAATTTGTTTCCTGTAACTATATCCGTCTGCAAATGGTCTCCTATAAGAACTGTTCTGTTTGTGAGAACAGGAAATTCATCCTTTATTATTTTGGTCATATGGTCTGAAGGTTTTCCTATAAGCTCGGCATCTTCAACATCAGCAGCTCTCTTAACAGATTCAAGTAGAGCGCCTGTTCCCGGAAGAATCCTGTCCCCAGCTCTAAAGTTTTCTCCATAAGCCGTGGTCCAAAGCTTCGCACCGTACCTTATGGCTTCGGCCGCTTTGGCCATCTTCCAGTAACTGAAATTCCTGTCAACACCAACTATAACGTGGTCTGCATCATCGGACTTCGTGATATGCTCTTTACCAAGTTCATCCAATAGGCCCTTTTCGCCTATAGCATAGACTCTGTCAATGTTCTTGTCAGCAAATACCTGGGCCGCCACATAAGAACTGCAGATAACATTGTCTTTCTCGGTTTTCAGACCAAGATCCGAAAGTTTTTCGGCAAATTCTTTTCTTGTGAGTATAGAATTATTAGTAACGTAATAAACGTCCTTACCTTTAGCTTCCAGCCTTCTAATAGTCTGTTTAACACCTGGAATAAGTTTATTCCAATGCCATACAGTACTATCAAGGTCAAATATGAAGTTTTTAACGTCTTTTAGATTTTGTTCCTTCTTTTTGACAGCCATAATACTTTAAATAAATTTTAAATGTTAAAAGTTTTGCCGGTCAGAAAACCTTTAGGTAGGCATTCCTTGTGTTTCTATTGAAAATTTTTCCAAGCTTTTCTTCCTCCCTACCAGTTATGTCAGCTATCTTGATCAGCGATTCATGTACTTTGTAGGGAAAGTTCCTTCCATCGCCGGGGTACAAAAAAGGAGCATCGGTTTCAAGAAGTATATTCTCAACGGGCGTATTTTCAACTATGTTACCGACTCTTTTGGAGTAAAGGACCTGTGTGGAAACAGATATATAATAATCTCTTTTTACCGCTATTTCAACCATGTTCATATCACCATTGAAGCAGTGCATAATAACAGATTCTAATTCATAATCCTCTAAGATGTCAAGAACTCTTTTTTCGGCATCCCTAGAATGAACAACAACAGGTAGACCTGTCTCCTCTCCAAGCTTCAGTAATCTCTTGAAGAATCTCTCCTGTTTTTTTCTGCCCTCCTTTGATGTCTCGTGATGATAGTCCATCCCTATCTCTCCAACCGCAACAATCTCTTTTTGATGTTCCCTTATATTTTGCTTAACCTTCTCAAGCTGTTCTAAACCCATACCATCTATTTTAACAGGGTGCATACCCATAGTAGGATAAATGAAACCTTCATACTTTCTTGATAGTTCCAGAGAGGACATGTTGTTTTCAGGAGATGATCCGGAATTAACGACTAGTTCCAGCTTCTCCATACATTTTTCCATCACCTCTTCCCTGTCCTTTTCATAATGTGGAAAGTCAAGGTGGCAGTGGTTGTCTATGAGTTTCATGTTCTTTTTGATGACGACCGAACTTTTTATTGATAAAACCTGATCGGAAGGGATTTTATAAATATTTACTTGTAATCTCTGATAGTGACTTAATAGGAGGAATAACTATGCTTATTGAAAAAGAAAAGTATCTTTCAGCAGGTGTCAACATCGGTACAAGAAGAAGGGTAGAAGACATGAAACCCTTTATTTACAGAGTGAAAAAAAACAAACTGGCTATAATTGATCTAGATAAAACTAATGAAAGGATTGAGATCGCTGGAAAGTTTCTATCGAGATATGATCCGGAAGACATTCTTGTGATTTCAAGAAAGGAGATAGGCCATAAACCTATTGTCAAGTTCTCAGAAGCAACAGGAGCCAGAAACATCTATGGAAGATTCATGCCGGGAACCCTGACAAACCCCAACAATGACGATTTCATAGAACCAAAGGTCATAGTTATCACAGACCCTTTGGAAGATAGTCAAGCTGCTGACGAAGCTATTGAAGCAAGAATACCTGTAATATCTCTTTGTGATACAGTTAACAAATTAGAATACATCGATTATGCTATTCCTTGTAACAACAAGGGGAGAAAATCTCTTGCGGTTGTATACTATCTATTGGCAAGAGAATACCTGAAAAACAGAGATATCATTGATTCAGACGATGACTTTGGATTCAATATCAAGGAGTTCGAGGCTGACGAGTCGGCTGAAGAGGAAGAGGAATGAAAACTTTATCCCTCTCCTCATCCAATTAATTCTTTATGTTTGAAAGTTCATCGGGTTACTACCCCAACAATCCCAATACTCTGGAAAAGGATGTCAGATCGTTTCTAAAAGAACATCCCAAATTAGGTGTGGTTCCAAAACTTGTCGTATCCCCTGAAGAAGGTTTATCAGACTGTGGAAATGTTTATGGAAAACTTTATTCAGCATTAGATTTCTCAAAATTCAACAATGTTGTTATAATCGGCAGTCCTCCAGTAAAAACAGGTCCAGAGATAAGTTATGTTGATGAAGGGTTCAAAACTCCTCTGGGAGAAGTTGAAATCGACAAGAACTTCACAATTCAGCTGGATTTTTCCGAACATTTCGAAAAGAGAGACGACCTGTTCCACCTGCCGTTTGTGGAGATGCAACTTATATTCTTACAGGTGCTCATGGAGGATTTTAAAGTAGTTCCTATAATGATCGAAAACAATTTGGATGAAAAAACTTGGGAAAAAGCTGTTGAAAAAATTAGCGAAGTCTTGAACCCTCAGGATCTTCTAATAACATGTTCAAACCTTGCAACTTCAGAGGAAAAAGGTAGAGAAACCATTAAAAAGTACAACACAAAAATATTGAACTGTCTGAGAGGTAATCTGGAGAAGGCAAAGTTCAAAAAGATGGGCGAAAGTTATAATATGAGTGGGTGGAGATCTGTATTGACAGGCATTAAATCCCGTGAAAAATTTGAAAAATTCCATCTCTTTGGACATAAAATAAAGACCTCTGACCCGATACTTGAATCTCAGACAACAGGTTTTGCGGGTATTTGCTTCGACTGATAAATATTTTAATAAACCGGAATACACATATAATCATTATATGAGAAAGACATGTTCCCTGTTACTCCTCCTGTTTCTAATAAGTTTGCTTCCACTTTCAGCTTTAGCACAGGAAGAAATACCTCTTGACGATATGCGTCTGAGCATAGGACAATCCAGGGACTTTTTTATAAAGGTCAGGAATCCTATAACCGAAGGAGATATAATTAGTACGGAGTTCAGGGGAGGTGCCATGAACCTTATAAACATAGACATAATCGAATCTCATCAAGAGGTTGAAGACCTAGATGAATGCGAATTCGATACCGAGACTGATGAGTTGTGTTGTAACAAAAATCTTGACTGCAGGTTGAAACTGGGTCCCGGAGAGGATTTTAAGATTAGCTATACTGCTAAACCCTCATCTTCAGGTGACATATCAGGCTTACATCAGGGACAGGCCGAACTGATTTCCGAGGCTGTATCAGAAACAACTCATCTTGATGACATGGACTCTGTAACTGTTATGGTCGATCCAGTATCAATAGATGGTGAAGTAGTTGAATCTACTGGTTTGACAACTCCCTTTTTGATTTTTCTTTTCCTGTCAGGGGTTGTTTTTTACATGTTTTATAAGGTTTAATGTTCAACTGTTTAAAGGAATACAATTTTTTTACAATTCAAGATAATTTTTTTTACTCTAAATGAGGTAATAACTATGAAAATACATGCAATAGGAGGATATAATCAGGTCGGAAAGAACATGACCGCAGTAGAAGTTGAAAACGGCATAGTTCTAATCGACATGGGCTACGACATGGAAGAAGTCGTAGAAAAAGATCAAGAGATCGAAGAATTAACAACAAAAGAAACTATACAAACCGGTGCAATACCTGACGATTCTAAAATTCACGATAAGAAAGATAAGGTCAAGGCAATAGTAATAGGTCACGGGCATCTTGACCACGTTGGAGGAGTACCCAAACTTGCAGGTTCCTATGACTGCCCTATAATCGCTACACCGTTCACGATGAGCGTTCTAAGGCGTATGGTTAAAGAAGACAGAAAAAGTCTTGAAAATGAACTGATTGAAATGGAACCCGGTGAAAGCTACCAAGCAAGCGAAAACATAGCCATAGAGTTTATTAACGTGACCCACTCCATACCAGGAGCTGTACTTACAGCTGTACACACCAACGATGGTACAATGGTTTATGGACTTGACAACAGGCTTGACGATGATCCTGTACTTGGAGATATTCCTGACTATGAAAGGATCAGGGAACTCGGAGAAGAAGGTGTAAAAGCATTTATAGGTGACTCCACAAGGGTTGATGAACCTGGTAGATGTATGTCAGAAAGTATTGTGAGTACAGAGCTTGTGCACACTATCGACCAGGCATATCAGGATGATAAAGGAGTTTTCATAACCACCTTTTCGTCTCACATAGAGAGGCTTATAAGCATATTAAAGGCTAACAATGAAAGAAGAAAGGTTGCACTTATAGGAAGATCTCTGAAAGAGTACACCGGTTCAGCCGAAGAAATGGGTATGATAAATCTCGATGATGTTGAGGTGGTTAGTTACTGGGATGAAACCAACGAACTTCTTGAAAAAATTTCTAAGGAAAAGAGCGAATGGCTTGTTATCTGTACAGGTCATCAGGGAGAACCTGGAGCAGCCCTTACCAGGATTGCCAAGGGAGAGTACCCCATTGAGATCGAAGAAGGTGATAACATAATTTTCTCATCTTCCGTGATCCCTAATCCTTTGAACAGAGCAAGCAGATACAGGCTTGACAAGATGATCAAAAGAGAAGGAGGAAGAGTCATTAGCGAAGTTCATGTTTCTGGACACGCAAAAAGGGAAGATTGTAGAGATCTACTTTTGATGTTGAAACCTAAAAACTTTATCCCAAGCCATGGAACAACAGAGATGCTTGCATCTCATGTGACACTGGCTAGAGAAGAGGGTTACACTCTTAACGAAGATTTGTTCCTGCTTGAAAACGGAAATACGGTAGATATTTGAAGCCGAGGTGTCAAAATGGAAGACCTTATCAGGAAATACGCCTTGAAGAACAGGGCTGATTACGGTGAGGCTCAGAAAAAAGCTGTTATAGGTAAAGTATTTGCCGACAACCCTGAACTGAAGAAAGACGCTGGTAAAGTCGTTAAAAAGGCTGAAGAAGTGATAAAAAAGATCAACCAGTTATCAGAAGAAGAAATTCTTAGAGAGATGGAGGAACACGAATACTTTGAAAAAGAACATGATGATGGTCTTCCGGAACTACCCAATGTAGATGAAGAAAAAGGAGTTGTCATGCGTATGGCTCCTTTTCCTTCAGGTATGCTACACATAGGAAATGCAAGAATGGCTGTTTTGAACGATGAATACGTCAAAAAATATGATGGTAAATTATATCTAGTGATAGATGATACTGCAGGAAGTGAGGATAAAAAACCCATCCCAGAGGCTTATGAGGAAATACCTAAAGACCTTGAATGGCTCGGGATAGAGATAGATGAGATAATAAGAAAATCGGACAGGATGAATATTTTCTACGAGTACGGTGAAAAATTCCTCGAAGAGGGATGGGCATATGTCTGCAAGTGTAACGCCAAAAAACTGAGAGAAAACCGTAAAAAAGGTTTAGAATGTTCTCACAGAAAAAATACTCCCAAAGAAAACCTTGAAGAGTGGAAAAAAATGCTTGAAGGTTACTATACTCAGGGAGAAGCTGTTGTAAGATTAAAAACAGATATGAAGCATAAAGACCCTGCTTTCAGGGATAGAGTTCTCTTAAGAGTCTCTCACGTCGATCATCCCATGGTGGACAGGGATTACGATGTCTGGCCGATGTTGGAATTTTCATGGGCTATAGATGACCATGAACTCGGAATGACACATATACTGAGAGGTAAAGACCTCATGATGGAGAACAAGATGGAAAGGTATATGTGGAACCTTCTTGGATGGGAAGAACCGGAGATACTGAACCACGGCCTTATGAACATCAAAGGTATAACCATCTCAACTTCAAAGGCGAAAAAGAATATCGATGAGGGAAAATACATCGGCTGGGAAGACCCTAGGACATGGTCGTTAAAGTCGCTCAAGAAGAGAGGTTTCAAACCTGAAGCGATCCGGAACTTTGTGCTTTCTTTCGGAATGTCCGAAAGCAATGTGACAGTTCCCGTAAAGAGCCTGTATACAGAGAACAGGAAGATAATTGATGAGGAAGCGGACAGATATTTTTTCGTGGAAAATCCTGTCGAACTTGATATAAAAGGAGTAAACGAGAAAAAAGTCGCTGAAGCTGATCTACACCCTGAATTTCCCGAAAGAGGTTTCAGAGAAATAGAGGTAGTACCTGAAGACGGTGTTATCAAAGTTCTGATAGAGAAAGATGATTTTGAGGAAGGTAAAGAGATCAGGTTGAAAGATCTTCTGAACATAAAGATAGAGGAAGAAGGAGTAAAGATAGTTGGAGGTGGTATAGATTACGCTCTAGATAATAATCTTCCTATCATACAGTGGCTTCCAGCTGAGGACAACAAAAAATGCACTATACTTATGCCCAACGGCAATGAGAAAACAGGTTTCTGCGAGTCAAATCTGGAGGAAGATGGAGAGGTCATACAGTTCATAAGAAAGGGTTTCGTCAATCCTGTGGATGTGGGAAGTGAAGAGGTAACTTGTTTCTTCACCCACAATTAAAAAATTTTACTTTATTTTGTCCTCTAGGGACTCAACATACATCTTAGCCATCTTGAAACGTCCCTGTTTTAGCTTGTCCTCGGCAAGCTTAAGTTCTAACCTGAAGTCGTAGACGTTCTTTCCTTTCTCTTCCATTTTATCCACTTTTGCCTTCAGCTTGTCTATCCTATCGGTGTATTCGTAATAACTCTCCAACTTGCTGTCTGTGATCTTGTGAGGGTTGTGAAGTGTAGGTCTGAAGTCAACGAACCATGGGTCTCCATCGTTGTACTGTGGGTTCTGGATCATACCTGTACCCACTTCCTCCGAAGTTATCCTTCTGGCGAACTGTGCTCCGTATTTGGACTCTATCCTGTTTATGTCTTCCATCGACTTGGTTTGCATCTGCACCTCTGACATGATATTACCCGAAACAGCCTGCTTAAAGTCAGCAGTAACCTG